>NZ_JBCLVE010000016.1:0-79312 GCF_039548515.1 Luteimonas qiangzhengi
CGCTCCTACGGGTTCATGGCTTCGTGGCTTCGCTGGAATGCTCGGGCAGGCGGCGCTGCTCGCGGATCACCCGCCAGGCGCTGAAGCTGAAGCCGAGCGCGACGCCGATACCGGCCAGGAACACCACCCCTGAACCAAACGCCGCCAGCGCCTTGTGCACCCACACGAAGGTGACGTCGCCACCGCGGTAGATCGCGGTATCGATCACCGCCTTGGCCTTGTAACGGGACTCACGGTCCATGCGCGTGTACAGCGTCTCGCGCGCCGGCTTGTTGAGCGAGAACTCGCTCGCCCGGGTCATCACCTGCACCATGGCCACCAGCATTGGCAGCGGTGAGGCCGACAGCAGGCAGAATCCCAGCAGGATCGCCACCGCCGGCAGCAGCAGCAGCGGCGCCACGCCGTAGCGGCGCAGCAGCCAGCGGGTGGCAAAAAGCTGGATCAGGATCGTCAGCCCGTTCACCGCCCAGTCCAGCGTCGAGTAATAGCGGGTTGCGCCCTCGGCGGTCGGGAAGTACTGGCGCACGATCGCCGCCTGCTCGTTGTAGAGCAGCGTGCCGATGCCCACGCCAAAGAACATCAGCATCGCCAGCGCGCGCAGCAGCGGGTCATTCCAGACCCGCACCAGCCCGGCCCACACCGAGCCGCCCATGGCCTGCTCGCCGCTCTGTTCGCCGTGCTCGGCTTCGCGCCGCATGGCCCAGGGCCGCAGCTTGATGATGCACAGCAGGCACACGCTGAGGAACGCTGCGGAGACCAACAGCAGGTTGGCCACGCCGATCTGTTCCACCAGCAGACGGGTGATCGCCGGACCTGACAAGGCGCCGATGGTGCCGCCCGCACCGATATAGCCGTACACCTGCTTGGCGTGCTCGTTGTCGAACACGTCGGCCATGAAGCTCCAGAACACCATCACCGCGAACAGGTTGAACACCGCGATGAAGATGAAAAACACCGCCCCGCGCCCGGACGCGCCGGTATCAAACGCCCACCAGAACCCCAGCAGGCAGGTGATGAACACCAGATACACCACCGGCAGGAACACCCGCCGCGGGAAGCGGGCCACCAGCCCGCCGTAGACCGGCTGCAGCACCAGCATGGCGATGAATGTGCCGCTGAACAGCACCTGCAGGGTGTAGTCGCCAAGCGCTATCCCGCGCTGCGCGGACCAGTCCAGCAGCCAGGCCGGGAACACGGTGGCCGGATCGCTGGATGCACCCATGGCGTCGCGCACCGGACGCAGCACGTAATAGCCGCATAGCAGGCAGAAGAAATACAGCAGCGCCCACCACAGCGGTGGGGAAGCCGACAGCGCCGCCCGGAAGCGCGCAAGACGTGAGGTCGAACTGCGGGGAGTGGTCAAGGCGCGGCTGGGGGATTGCGATCCGGGCACGGTACCTGATGCACTGCACAATCGGCAATCAGGCGCCGGGAGCGGCGTCGGCCTGGTATTCCTTTTCGTCGATGAAGGCTGAGCCGACCAGACGGTTGATGTCGTTCTTCAGACCGACACGCACCGCATTTTCCCGCCCTACCGCACAGGCCAGGCGGACGAATTTGTCATCGAAGTTCTTGGCCGCCTCGCGGTCACGCAGGTCATCCTGCACGTCCCACATCGCCTCATTGGCCACCTTGAGCTGCTGCTTGAGCTCTTCGACCCCGGGGTGACGATCACGAAGGCCTTTCCAGATCGTGGTCAGCCCCTGCAGTTCAATCAGCACGTTGCCGCGCTTTTCAGCATCGGTGATGCGCTCGGACTTGATCTCCAGGATGGTGATCTTGTCGAGCAGCTCGCCAATCGACATCGGCATCAGGATCGAACCCAACTTCATCTCCCAGGCAACACTGGAGCGGGTGAAGGGAATCGAACCCTCGTCTTAAGCTTGGGAAGCTTCTGCTCTACCATTGAGCTACACCCGCCTGTGGCCAGCAGTCTAGGGTGCGCGGGCGCTGTTTGCCAAGCGTGTGAAGGCGCTTTCTGTTAAACTTGCCGGCGTTCAGTTCGAACTGCCCACACGTTTTCCCTTCGCTGCGGCAGCTGTCGGACCCCACAACCAGGCGCGCGATCGAGCCAGCTCTCGCGCCGCACTGCGCTTGTGATCTTCCCTGATCGTTTGCGTACCCAGGACCCCTTGCCGGTCCTTTTTTCGTGCGCGTTTTCCGCGTGTCCGAGCACCCTTCCCGGGCTTGCGCGGCGCTTTGCGCGCCGCCGGGGACGATATGTCCCGCCGGCAATCAGGACCCCCGAATAAAACCAGGAGGAACTTCCGCCCCATGCAAGAAGACAACCCCCAAGCCCATCCATTCCCATCCCAGCCGCTGCCACCGTGGCGACGCGCGGTGATCAAGATCGGCAGCAGCCTGCTGACCGACGGCCGCGGCAATCTCGGCCGGCACAACGCCGCCGCACTGGCTGCGCTGGTGGCGCGTTTCCGCGACCAGGGACGCGAGGTACTGCTGGTGTCTTCGGGTGCGGTGGCTGCCGGTCGCGGCCTGGTGGCGAAGCGCGGCGGCGGGCTGGTGCAGCGCCAGGCACTTGCCTCGCTCGGCCAGACTCCGATGCTGGCCCTGTGGCAGGACCTGGTAAAGCAGCCCGTTGCCCAGGTGCTGCTCAGCCACGACGACCTGCGCAATCGCCGCCGCTACCTCAACGCCCAGGCAACGCTGCATGAACTGTTGCGCAGTGGTGCGCTGCCAATCATCAACGAGAACGACACCGTGGCCATCGACGAGCTCAAGCTCGGCGACAACGACAACCTGGCCGCGGCCGTCGCCACTCTGGTCGATGCGGACGTATTGATGATCGCCACGGATATCCCCGGCCTGTACACCGGCCACCCGGTGCGCGATCCCGACGCGGTTCCGCTGCCGCTGGTGAAGGCCATCACCCCGAAGGTGATGGCCATGACGGCCGGCGGCGCCGGCGCACTCGGCACCGGCGGCATGGCCACCAAGCTGGAGGCGGCAAGCAAGGCCGCCGCGGCCGGTATCGATACCGCCCTGTTCTGCGGTCACGATGCGCGAGCCCTGGACGCGCTGGCCAATGACCAGCTGCTCGGCACCCTGATCCCCGCGCACGGTCCGCGCCTGCTTGCCCGCAAGCTGTGGCTGCGCCACCAGCCGGCCAGCCTCAACCGCGTGCAGATCGACGATGGCGCCTGCCACGCGCTGTCCGAATGCGGCGCCTCGCTGCTGCCCGGCGGCGTAACCGGCGTGGAAGGTGACTTCAGCTGCCGCGCGGTAGTTGATCTGGTGAGCCGGACGGGTCGCCGCATCGGCCGCGGCCTGGTCCAGTACCACGCCAGCGACCTGCAGCGCATCGCCGGCTGCCACAGCCAGGAAATCGAGGACGTGCTCGGCTTCCACAACGGCAGCACCGTCATCCGCCGCGACGACCTGGTCCTGCTGGACCAGGACGCCACGACCCCCCATTGAAGGAGTTCCCCATGTCCTATATCCGCTCACTCGCCGAACGCGCACGCGATGCTTCCCACGCGATCGCCGCGCTTGAACCCGAACGTCGCGCCGCGCTGCTGCGCGCGATGGCCAAGGCCGTCGACAGCGGCCGCGCCGGCATCCTGGCCGCCAACGCCGGCGACATGCAGCGCGCCGAAGAGGCCGGCACCACCGGCGCCATGCTCGACCGGCTGATGCTGGACGACGCACGCATCGACGGCATCGTGCAGGCGATCGACGAGATCGCCGCCCTGCCCGACCCGGTCGGCCAGGTCACCCGCAGCGAAATCCACGCCAACGGCATGACCGTTGAAAAGGTGCGCATCCCGCTGGGCCTGATCGCGATGATCTACGAGGCCCGCCCCAACGTGACCGCCGACGCCGCCGCGCTGTGCCTGCGCGCCGGCAACGCGGTGCTGCTGCGCGGCGGGTCGGAGGCACGCGCAAGCAACATCGCCATCGCCCGCTGTCTGCACGCCGCGCTGGCCGAATTCGACCTGTCGGCCGAGGCCGTGGCGCTGGTGGAGGACACCGCACGCGAGCACGTGCTGGAGCTGCTGCAGTTGACCGACCTGGTGGACCTGGCGATCCCGCGCGGCGGCGAGCGCCTGATCCGCTTCGTGGCCGAGAACGCGCGGGTGCCGGTGATCAAGCACTACAAGGGCGTGTGCCACCTGTACGTGGACGCCGCCGCTGATCCCGTCACCGCGACTCGCCTGGCGGTGGACGGCAAGCTCTCGCGCCCGGGCGTGTGCAACGCGCTGGAAACGCTGCTGGTGCATGCCGATATCGCCGAGGCGTGGCTGCCCGACGCATTGGCCACGCTGGCCCGCGGCGGCGCGGAGATCCGCGGCTGTGAGCGCACCCAGGCGCTGTTCGCCGATGCGAAGCCGGCGACGGAAGAGGATTACGACGCCGAGTACCTGGCGCCGATCCTGGCCGTGCGCGTGGTCGACTCCATCAACGATGCCATCGCCCACATCCAGCGCCACACGTCCGACCACACCGAAACCATCTGCAGCGAAGACCAGGCCGCGGCCGACCGCTTCGTGCGTGCGATCCGCAGCTCGGCGGTGATGGTCAACGCTTCTTCGCGCTTCAACGACGGCGGCCAGCTCGGCCTGGGCGCGGAGATCGGCATTTCCACCACCCGCCTGCACGCCTACGGCCCGATGGGCCTGGAGTCGCTGACCATCGAGCGCTGGGTGGTTCGCGGCGCCGGCCAGGTGCGGCACCCGGAGGTGCAGCAGCCGGAGGACCCGGCGCGGGCCGCCTGAGCCCGAGCGCCAGCGGAGCCGCTAGAAACCGCGGCCCAGACTCAGGAACACGGCGGTGTTGCCGCCGCCGTCATGGCCGACGGTGCCGCTGATGCCGAAGTTGGCGTCCAGCCCGAACAGCGCGGTGCGCGCACCCAAGGTCACGGTTCCGTAGCTGTCGTCGTGCCCATAGGTGGGCACGGCGTACGGGCCGCTGCTGGCCATGGTCTGGGCGATGGCAAAGGCCTCTTCCGGCGCGTCTTCCAGCTCGTTGTCCCAGGTAAATCGCGCGTACGGGCGCATCGCCCCGTCGCCCGTCACGGCAAGCTGCCAGCCGACGCTGGCGATCAGCGAGTCGAAGTCCTGGTCCGGATACGCCAGCGAAGTCGACAGGGTCGGATCGCTCTCGGCGAAACCATCCATGTCGACCTGCTGGAACACCAGCCCCAGCACCGGACCGTGGCGCAGGGTGCCGCGCTGGAAGTCCCAGCCAACGTGCGTGGCCAGGGTCAGGCTCTCGCCGTCGGTCGAGCCGCGATGGCTGCGCACGCCCTGTCCCAACTGCACCCGGCGATGGCTGTCGAAATCCAGCTGCGACCAGCTCAGCTGGGCCACGCCCCAGCCGCCACCATCGCTGAACCAGCCGGCGAAGCCGCCGATGGTCAGGTCCTCATAGCGGAAATCACCGCGATTCATGCCCCACTGCTGGCGGGTCGCGCCGTACCCGCCAAAGGCGCCGAACACCGCGTTGCCCCGCACCCAGTCCAGACCCACGGTCAGCGCCGGCCCGAAGCCGTCGTGGAAGTCACCATCGTCGCGGCGCAGGTAGTTGCCGGCCACATCGACCCACCAGCCGCCCGCTTCCGGCCTGCCCTCAACGTGCCAGGCCACCCGTTCGGCGCGGGCCCGCCCGGTGGCTGCCGCAGCCTGGGGCAGTGCCGCCACCAGCGCCGGTGCCTCCAGCACCGACGCGGCGAAATCCGCCAGCGCGGCGTGGCCTGCGTCGGTCGGGTGCACACCGTCGGCGAACAGATACGTCTTCGCCGCGTCCGGATGGGTATAGCTGGCCGGGCTGCAGGTCAGTGACTGGGCGGTGATCTGCGGCTCGCAGGCGGTGCCGGTGACGTTCGTGAATCCATACTCGCCCGGGCTGGCCGCGATTTCACGCAGGAAGCTGAAGGTATCCAGCGGGATCACCCGCAGGCCGTTGCCAGCCAGTCCACCGAACAGGGCATCGTTGTACGCCCCGGCCAGCGCACTCAGCTGCGCCTGGGCCAGGGGCCCTTGGGCACGTGCGGCCGGGGTGATGCCCATGTCGGGCAGGGTCGGCACCAGCACGTAGCGCGCACCGGCGCCCTGCAGTGCACCCACCAGCCCGATCTGCGTGCTGACCGCCGTGCCGATGGTCTGCTCCGGTGGCGCGCCGGCGGCGATGGCGAACACGTCGTTGGCGCCGCCCCACAGCGAATACAGCGCGTTGGGATCCACTGCGCCCGTTCCCATGAAACGCCGCACCTGGCTGGCCATCGACGGCGTCGGCCCGAGCGCGCCGATCACGTCTGTGGCCACGAGCGCACCGCCCACGGCGTAGTTGTCGCCCGACTGGCCATTGCCGTTGGCCGACGCGTCCGTGCCATAGCGATTGCCCAGATGCTGCGCCCACACCCAGCCCGGGTTGGTGGTGAACTGGCCGGTGACCGCCTGCACTTCCGGCGGCAGCAGCGGCCGGAAGAAGCCGGCGTCGGTCAGGCTGTCGCCGAAGAACACGGTGCGCGAAAACCGGCTGTCCTGCGCGAAGGCGGGCGCGGCTGCCAGTGTGGCGGCGGCGACGGCGAGAATGGTCGGGACGAAGCGGCGCAGGGTCATGGGGATCCTCCTGATCAATGGGGCTGGCCTGGACGCGCCACGGGGTCATACCCCGGCGCGGGGGCGCCATCGTTCCACGATCAATCGCAACCCTCACGCCGCAGTGCGTCATCCATTTGCGACCCCATCTGCCACCCTTTGGCCACAACCGACACAAACGGCGACAATGGCAACATGGAAATCGTACTCAATGGCGACACCGTAACGGTGGACGCGGACTCCACGGTGGCTACCCTGCTGCAGGCCAAGGGCCTGGGCGAACGTCGCGTGGCGGTGGAAGTGAACGGAGACATCCTGCCCCGTGGCCGACATGCGGAGCACGTGCTTGCCGCCGGTGACCGGGTAGAAATCGTGCACGCACTGGGCGGCGGCTGAGCCGTCCCAGGCGCAGCTGACACGTTCCTGCGGGCCGCATGAACCGACCCGCAGGAAGATGCAGCCGCAGCGCGCCATCTGCGCGATAATCTGTCGATGACCGCACAGCACACCTCCAACCAAGACGACGCCCTTGTCATTGCCGGCAAGGCCTATTCCTCGCGCCTGCTCACCGGCACCGGCAAGTTCAAGGACCTGGACGAGACCCGCCGCGCCACCGAGGCTGCAGGCGCCCAGATCGTGACCGTGGCCATCCGCCGCACCAACATCGGTCAGGACCCGGGCGAGCCGAACCTGCTCGATGTGCTGCCGCCGGACCGCTACACCATCCTGCCCAACACCGCCGGCTGCTACACCGCCGAAGAGGCCGTGCGCACCTGCCGCCTGGGGCGCGAACTGCTCGACGGCCATCAGCTGACCAAGCTGGAAGTGCTGGGCGATGAGCGCACCCTGTACCCGGACGTGGTGCAGACCCTCAAAGCCGCCGAGATGCTGGTTGCCGACGGCTTCCAGGTGATGGTCTACACCAGCGACGATCCGCTGCTGTGCAAGCAGCTGGAAGAGATCGGCTGCGTGGCGGTGATGCCGCTGGCCGCACCGATCGGCTCGGGCCTGGGCATCCAGAACCACTGGAACCTGCGCGAGATCGTTGACAACGCCAAGGTGCCGATCCTGGTCGACGCCGGCGTGGGCACCGCCTCGGACGCGGCGATCGCGATGGAGCTGGGCTGCGACGGCGTGCTGATGAACACAGCCATTGCCGGTGCGAAGGATCCGGTGCGCATGGCCCGGGCGATGAACTACGCGGTGCGGGCCGGGCGCGATGCGTTCCTGGCCGGCCGCATCCCGCGCAAGCGCTATGCCAGCGCCTCCTCCCCCGAGGACGGGCTGCTGGGCTGATGGAACACCTGCGGATCGATGTCACGCGGCTTCGCGCGCATGGCGCGCTCCTACGGGGGGTGGCATGAACCAGACCGGGCGCGGGAAGCCTTATACCGAGGATCCGGAGCGGCGCAGGATCCGCAGCTTCGTGCTGCGCCAAGGCCGCTTCAGCGAGGCCCAACAGCGCGCGTTCGATGAACAGTGGCCGCGCTTTGGGCTCGACTTCACACCGAAGGAAAGCGGAAGCACGCCGCGCGATTTTGATGCCGAGTTCGGACGCAGCGCGCCGCGGGTGCTCGAGATCGGCACCGGCAACGGCGAGGCGCTGCGTTACGCAGCCGCCCGTGACCCGGCCCGCGACCACATCGGCATCGAAGTGCACGCGCCCGGTGTAGGCCGACTGTTGAACGCGCTGGCCGAAGACAACAGCGACAACGTGCGCGTCTATCACCACGACGCGGTCGAAGTGCTCGAGCACGAAATTGCCGATGCCAGCCTGGACGAGGTGCGCATCTACTTCCCCGATCCCTGGCACAAGAAACGCCACAACAAGCGCCGGCTGGTGCAGCCTGCCTTCGCCGAACTGCTGGTGCGCAAGCTCGCGCCGGGTGGCCGCTTGCACCTGGCCACTGATTGGCGGGACTATGCCGAGCACATGTGGGACGTACTGGAAGCCACGCCGGGCCTGCGCAACCGTGCCGGCGAACGCGGGCATGTACCGCGCCCCGACTGGCGTGCCCAGACCCACTTCGAGACCCGCGGCCAGCGGCTGGGCCACGGCGTCTGGGACCTGCTCTACGACCGTACCGACCGCATCACCTGACCTGCTGAGACCAACAACCGGGCATGGACACCGCTCTCGCGCTCACCACCGATATGCAGATCGTTCTCGGTCTGGTGGCGCTGACCATGGTGCTGTTCCTGTTCCAGCGCGTGCGCGCCGACCTGGTGGCGCTGGTGGTGCTGGTATTGCTGGGCCTGACCGGCCAGGTGGCGCCGGAAGACGTCTTCAACGGTTTCTCTTCCAACGCGGTGATCAGCGTGATCGCCACGATGATCCTGGGCCTGGGCCTGGACCGCACCGGCGCCCTCAACCGGCTGGCCGGCTGGCTGCTACGCCGCGCGCGCGGCGTTGAGGAACGTCTGCTGCTGCTGACCGCAACCGTGGCCGGCCTCAACTCCTCGATCATGCAGAACCCGTCGGTCATGGCGCTGTACCTGCCGGTGATCTCGCGCCTGTCATCGCGCACCGGCATCAGCCTGGCGCGGATGCTGCTGCCGGTGGGCGTGGCGATCGTGATGGGCGGCACCCTGACCATGGTCGGCAACTCGCCGCTGATCATGCTCAACGACCTGCTGGTGTCGGCCAACGCCAACCTGCCCTCCGGCGCGGCCACGCTGACCCCGCTGAACATGTTTGCGCCGGCACCGATCGGCCTGGCCCTGCTGGCAGCGGGGCTGGCCTACTTCCACTTCTGGGGCAACCGCCAGCTGCGCGGCGGCAAGGATGCCGGCGTGGCCCCCGGGCGCACGCAGAGTTACTTCGCCCGCGTCTATGGCATCGACGGCGACATGTTCGAACTCACCGTCAGCGCCGACAGCCCGCTGGTGGGCATGACCTTCGGTGAGGCGGAATCGCTGCACAATGCGCCGGTGCTGCTGGCACTGAAGGTCGAGGATGAAGCGCGCCTGGCACCGGCAGCCGATGTACGCATCTGGGTGGGCAGCGTGATCGGGGCGATGGGCACCCGCGAGCAGGTATCGGATTTCGCCCAGAACAACTTCCTGCGCATGAGCACCCGGCTGCGCCAGTTCGGCGATCTGTTCAACCCGGCGCGCGGAGGGATTTCCGAAGCGGTGGTGCCGCCGAACTCGGACTACGTGGGCAAGACCGCCAATGAGCTGCAGCTGCGCCGCCACCATGGTCTGCGCCTGCTGGCCGTCAACCGCGACAAAGACAAGGTGATCCGGGAAAACGTGCGCGATCTGCCGCTGCGCGCGGGCGACATGCTGGTGCTGCACAGCTTCTGGAAGAATCTGGTGGAGGCCGCCAGCGACCGCGACTTCGTGGTGGTGACCGACTATCCGAAGGGCGAGCAGCGCCCGCACAAGTTCAAGATCGCCATGGCGATCTTCGCGGTCACGATCCTGATCGCCGTGTCCGGACGGGTGCCGACCGCCATCGCACTGATGACCGGCGTGGCCGGCATGCTGGTCACCGGCGTGCTGAAGATGGACGAGGCCTACGGCGCGATCAACTGGAAGACCGTGTTCCTGATGGCCTGCCTGATCCCGCTGGGCTGGGCCATGGACCGCAGCGGCGCGGCGGCGTGGGTGGCGGGAGCCTCGATCGAACAGCTACCCGACGGTCTGCCGGTGTGGCTGATCCAGGTGGCGGTGGCCATCCTCACCGCCGGGTTCTCGCTGGTAATCAGCCACGTGGGCGCCACGATCGTGATGGTGCCGCTGGCGATCAACCTGGCGCTGGCGGTGGGCGCGGATCCGACGTCGTTCGCATTGATCGTGGCGCTGGCGGCGTCCAACAATTTCATGACCCAGTCCAACCCGGTGATGTCGATGATCACCGGACCCGGCGGCTATCGCGCCAGGCAGCTGTGGATCGTGTGCGGCCCGCTGTCGCTGGTCTACATCGCGATCGTGGTGCTGATGGTCAACCTGTTGTTCTGAGCGCGGTGGCGAGGAGGACCTGGCCGCCTTCGACCTTGACCGGGATATCGCGCAGGCGATCCCCGCGACAGGGGCCGGCGGTACATTCTCCCGCGGCAAGCTCGAAGCTGGCGCCGTGCACCGCGCATACCAGCTGGCCTTCCTTCGACTTCAGGAACTGTCCCGGCGCGTAGTCCAGCCGGCGTCCCGCGTGCGGGCAGACGTTGAGCCAGGCGCGTACGGCATCGCCCTGCCGGTGGACGATCAGCGATTCAACCGCGCCGTCGATATCGGCTTCGACCTCGACCAGGCCGCCATCGGGGATTTGTTCAAAGGTAATCAGGGACACGTCTTCACAACCGTTTAACAGGAACGTTACAAACCGGGGCGGCATGGGGCCGATACTGTATGTCCCGGCCGCGCGCCGCATTGTGTCACGCCCAAGTTACTGATGACCCCACGTTTCCTGCAAAACCTGCTGCTGCGCTACCGCGCCACCGGCTTCACCGCCGTTTTCGCACCGCGCAAACCCCGCCATCCTCTGGTCCGGCTGCTGTTCGGCCTGGCCGGCGTCGCCCTGCTGGCAATACTGCTGGTATTCGGGGTGGTGATCGGTGCGGCGATGCTGGCTGTCGGCATGGCGCTGCGCCTGCTTGGCAAGCCGCGCAGGGCCGTGGGCCGTACCGGCAGCGGCGGCACCGTGCTTGACGGCGACTACCGCGTGGTCGACAAGCCGGTCCTGCGCTGAGTCCGGCCATGGCAGACCTGATTGCCGCGTGCGAACCGCCGCGGATCCCGGTGCGCGGCGGCGGCACGTTTCCGGTACGACGCGTTTACTGTGTCGGCCGCAATTTCGCTGATCACGCCCGCGAAATGGGAGCCCAGGCTCCGACCTCGCCCGAAGCCCGCGGCCGCCCGGTGTTTTTCAGCAAGCCTGCCGATGCGCTGGTGCTGGATGGCCGGGTGCCCTATCCCCCGGCCACTTCGGAGCTTCACCACGAGGTGGAACTGACCGTGGCAATCGGCCGCGACGCCGAGCCGGGCATTCTTGACCCCGCACAGGCGTCCGCGCTGGTGCTCGGTTACGGCATCGGCCTGGACCTGACCCGACGCGATCTGCAGGCCCAGGCCAAGGCCGCCGGCCTGCCGTGGGATATCGCCAAGGGCTTTGATCATTCCGCTCCGGCAAGCGAGCTGGTCCCTGCCGCTGAAATCGGCCAGTTGCACGAGCGCACGCTGTCATTTGAGGTCAACGGTGAGCTGCGCCAGTCCTCGCGCCTGGACCAGATGATCTGGAACGTGGCCGACATCCTGCACGAGCTGTCGCAGCTGTATCACCTGCGCGCCGGCGACCTGGTGTTCATGGGCACGCCCGCCGGGGTGGCCGCACTGCAGCCCGGCGATCGCTGCAGCGCGCGGCTGGATGACCTGCTCTCGCTGGACTGCGTTATTCTCCCTACGCTTGCCTGAACCCAGTAAAGGAAACCATCGATGAGCATCGCTTCGGAGTTCAAGGAATTTGCCATGCGCGGCAGCGTCGTCGACCTCGCCGTGGGCGTGGTGATCGGCGCGGCGTTCGGCAATATCGTCACCGCGTTCGTGGACAAGGTGATCATGCCGCCGATCGGGCTGCTGGTCGGCGGGGTGGACTTCGCCGACTGGGTGATCACCCTGCGCGAAGCGGCGATTGACGCTGCCGGCGAGGAGATCCCGGCCGTGGTGATCGGCATCGGCGAGTTCCTCAACGCGGTGATCCAGTTCCTGATCATCGCCTTCGCGATCTTCATGGTGATCAAGGGCATCAACCGCCTGAACCGCAAAAAGGCCGTTGAAGATGAGCCTGCCGCACCCGAAGCGCCGACGGAAGACGTGCTGCTGCTGCGCGAAATCCGCGACTCGCTGAAGACCCGCTGATCCGGCGGAGTCCAACGCCACACCGGCCTGAAGGCCGCGCCAGAAGCGCCGGGACAATGCCGCGGGCTGATAAGCTCGCGGCATTCTTTTTTCCGCTTCGGGGTTGTCCATGCGCCTGGCTTCACTGCTGCTCGTATTCGCCGTCTGCCTGCCCGCCACCGCGCAGGAGCCCACCCGTATCCCGGATGCCGCGCTGCAGACTGCCGCCGAGCTGCGCGAGCAGGCGTTGGCGGATGACACGTCGTGGCGGGTCACCGAGTCGCTGACCACTGAAGTCGGCCCGCGCCTGCCAGGCAGCGAGGCCGATGCGCGCGCCGTGGCATGGGCCAAGGCGAAGTTCGCCGAGTTGGGCTATGACCGGGTCTGGACCGAGCCGGTCACTTTTCCCAGGTGGGAGCGTCGCAGCGAAAGCGCACGCGTCGTGGGCGACTTCGCCCAGCCGCTGGTGGTGACCGCGCTCGGCGGCAGTCCCGGCGGCGAGGTGGAGGCGTCGATCGTGCGCTTCGCCGACTTCGAAGCGCTGGATGCGGCGCCCGAAGGATCCCTGCAGGGCCGCATCGCTTTTGTCGATTTCCAGATGGAACGCACGGCCGATGGCAGCGGCTATGGGGCCGCCGGCCCGGTCCGTGGGCGCGGTCCGTCGGTGGCGAGCAGCAAGGGCGCGGCGGGCTTTCTGATGCGCTCGCTCGGCACCAGCCACGCCCGCGTTGCCAACACCGGCATCACCCGCTTCGCAGAGGGCGTGGAGCCGATCCCGGCCGCCGCGCTGTCACTGCCTGACGCAGACCAGCTGGGCCGTCTGCTGCAGCGCGGCGAGGTCACCGTGAACCTTGCCCTGGATGTCGGCTTCGACGGCGAATACACCTCGCACAACGTGATCGGCGAGATCACCGGCAGCGGCACCGGCGACGAGTTCGTGGTGATCGCTTCGCATCTGGATTCCTGGGACCTTGGCACCGGCGCGATCGACGACGCCTCCGGTGTGGGCATCACCATGGCCGCCGGCCACCTGATCGGCCAGCTGGAGCAGCGGCCGGCGCGCAGCATCCGGGTGATCGCTTTCGCCAACGAGGAGCAGGGGCTGATCGGCGCACGCCAGTATGCGGAGCGTCATTCCGACCACATCGGCCTGCACCTGCTCGCCGCTGAAAGCGACTTCGGTGCCGGCCGCATCTACGGCTTCGACACGGGCGCCGCGGAGTACGCGCGCGAAGCCACCCGGCAGATCGCCGAAGTGCTGGCGCCGCTGGGCATCGAATACATGGAAGGCGAAGGCAGCCCCGGCCCGGACATGATCCCCATGGCCCAGGCCGGCGTGACCTGGGCCTGGTTGGGGCAGGACGGCAGCAAATACTTCGACCTGCACCACAACGCCAACGACACCCTGGACAAGGTTGATCCCGCTGATCTGGCCCAGAACACCGCAGCGTATGTGGTCTTCGCGTACCTGGCCGCCGAGGCCGAAGGCGACTTCGGCAGCGCCCCCACCGCCGACTCTCCGTAGGAGCGCGCCACGCGCGCGAAGCCGCGTGACAGTGATTGGCTTGCGCAGGCGGGCCGGCGGGGCATTCCAGGACGGGACACGCACGTAAATACGTCCATGTAGGCTTATCGGCGCCGTCCATGGCGCCGATAGTCCCGCCCTGGAATGCCCCACCGGCCCCTCAACTTTGGTCGCGATCTGCCGGTATCGGGTTCACGCGGCTTCGCGCGCATGGCGCGCTCCTACAGGCGGGACGTGACGCTTACGGGTGGGGATGTGACCAGGCGGCCAGGAGGACCGCGGTGGCGGCGGCGACGTTGAGGCTCTCCACGGCGCCGGTGCCGGGAATCGAGATGCGCAGGTCACAGGCATCGGCCAGGCCGCGGTCCATGCCCTCGCCCTCGGCGCCAATCACGTAGACGAGGCGTTGCGGCAGGGTCGTGGAAAACAGGTCCTGCCCGTCTTCAATCACGGTGGCGGCAAGCGAGAAACCCGCGCTTCGCAGCTGCTCCATCGAGGCTTCCGCCGAACCCATGCGTACCAGGGGCAGCGCCTCCGCACCGCCCTCGGCAACGCGGGCGGCCGCGCCTGACAGCGCCAGGTCGGCCCCTTCCGGCAACAGCACCGCCGCAACGCCGAAGTGCGCGGATGAACGCAGGATCGCACCCAGGTTGTGCGGGTTGCCGACGCCGTCCAGCCACAGCAGGCATTGGGGGCCGTCCGCCAGCGTGGGCAGCCAGTCGCCAAGGGACGGTTCGGCAGCGCGCAGCACATCGGCCACCACACCCTCGTGATGGCCGCTGCCGGCAAGCCGTACCAGTTCTGCTTCGTCTTCGACCACCCGGTAGCCGACCCGGTTCGCCACGCACCACTTGAGCAGCGGCTGCAGATCCGGGATACGCGCGCCAGTCAAATACAGTTTGCGGATCGCCTGCGGTCGGCTGGCGAATACGGCCCTGATCGCGTTGAGCCCGTGCAGGCGCTGCTCGGCGCGCCGGTCCGGCCGGCTTTCACCAGGTGCCGGCACATGCGACGGTGCCGGGCGCGGCGATCCTTCGGGGCGCTTCGACGACCGTTCGTCTGCGACTTTTCCAGCGGAACGTCGCCCGCGCTGCTTCCAGGGTCCACCGTCCCCACCACCACCTGGTGTGCTCATTTTCCTGCTGCCTTGCCGACCCAGAAGTCGGCGTTGCGGATTTCAAGTTTGAGCGGATCGAAGGTTGGATCCAGCCCCATTTTCTTCTGTACCTCGTAATCACGCAGGGCGACCAGCGCCGGCTTCTGCAGGATCAGGATGGCGATCAGGTTCAGCCACGCCATCAGGCCCACGCCGATGTCGCCCAGGGTCCAGGCCATGCCGGCGGTGCGCACGCAGCCGAAGGTGACCGCGGCCAGGATCAGGATGCGCAGCGCGAAGATCATCCACGGCCGGTGGATCCTGCGGTTGATGTAGGCGATGTTGGTCTCGGCCATGTAGTAGTAGGCGATGATCGTGGTGAAGGCGAAGAAGAACAGCGCCATCGCCACGAAGCCGGCGCCATAGCCGGGCATCACCGCCTCCACCGCGAACTGGGCAAAGCCCGGCCCGGGCTCCACGCCGGGGAGCGCTTCGGCCAGCATCTCGCCGCCGCGTCCGACCACGTTGTACATGCCGGTCGACAGGATCATGAAGGCGGTGGCCGAACACACCAGCAGGGTGTCCACGTAGACCGAGAATGCCTGCACGTAACCCTGCTTGGCCGGATGCGAGACCTCGGCCGCGGCCGCATGGTGCGGCCCGGTGCCCTGGCCGGCCTCGTTGGAGTAGATGCCGCGCTTGA
Organism: Luteimonas qiangzhengi; assembly: GCF_039548515.1. Taxonomy (NCBI): domain Bacteria; kingdom Pseudomonadati; phylum Pseudomonadota; class Gammaproteobacteria; order Lysobacterales; family Lysobacteraceae; genus Luteimonas; species Luteimonas qiangzhengi. The sequence continues at coordinate 15,720 of NZ_JBCLVE010000016.1, forward strand.
CGCCCCATTCCACCGCCAGGCCGAGCATCGCGCCGAAGCCGGCGTGCATGCCGAACGCACTCTCGAACACCAGCAGGAACATCGCCGGGATCTGCGACATGTTGAGGAACATGATCACCAGCGCCATCAGGATGTAGGCCAGCGCCATGAACGGCACCACCAGTTCGGCGAAACGCGCGATGCGGGTGATGCCACCGAAGATGATGAAGCCCAGCCCGATCACCAGCACCACGGCGGTGACCGTGGTTGGCACTTCCCAGGCATTGAACGCGGCCGATGAAATACCGTTGGCCTGCACGCCCGGCATCAGGAAACCGGCAGCAATGATCGTCACCACCGCGAAGATCCACGCGTACCACTTCTGGCCCATGGCCTTCTCGATGTAGTACGCCGGGCCGCCGCGGTAGCGCCCCTGCGCGTCCTTTTCCTTGTAGATCTGCGCGAGCGTGGATTCGATGAAGGCCGTCGACGCTCCCAGCGCCGCCATCACCCACATCCAGAACACCGCCCCGGGTCCACCGAATGCGATCGCGGTGGCCACGCCGGCGATGTTGCCGATGCCCACGCGTCCTGACAGCGACATCGCCAGCGCCTGGAACGACGACACCCCGGCTTCGGACTTGGTGCCGCTGAGCAGCAGGCGCACCATTTCCGGCACCTGGCGGAACTGCAAGAACCGGGTGCGGATGGAGAACCACAGGCCCGCCCCCAGGCACAGGACGATCAGCGGCATGCTCCACACATAGCCGTTTACGGCTTCAACGAACTGCTCCACGCATTTCTCCCCGAACGTTTAATTCCTCGGCCCGCGACATGGCGGGCCGGTCGATTCTCACCCATCAGCCCGCGTCGTGAAACCGCCCGCTCCAGCACTGCCGCTCAGCCGTGACCGCTGACCGGCGCAGTTTCCGCCTCCAGCGCTTCCAGCTTCCGCGCCAGCGCGTCGGGCGAGCGGGTGTAGGGCGCCAGCAGCGCATACAGCGCCGGCACCACGAACAGTGACAGCAGGGTGGCAAAGGCCACGCCGGACATGATCACCACGCCGATCGTGGCGCGGCTGGCCGAGCCCGGGCCGCCGGCGGTCACCAGCGGGATTGCGCCCATGATGGTGGCCGCCGCGGTCATCAGGATCGGCCGCAGGCGCACGGCGGACGCCTCCTCGATCGCCTCACGCACGCTGCGGCCTTCATCGCGCAGCTGGTTGGCGAATTCAACGATCAGAATGCCGTTCTTGGCCGCAAGCCCGACCAGCATGACGATGCCGATCTGGCTGAACAGGTTGAGCGTGCCGCCGGTGGCCCACAGCCCCAGCAGTGCGCCCAGCACCGCCAACGGCACGGTGAGCATGATCACCAGCGGATGCAGGAAGCTTTCAAACTGCGCCGCCATCACCAGGTACACGATCACCAGGGCCAGGGCGAAGGTGAGGACGATTGCGCCGCCGGCCTCCTGGAACTCGCGCGACTCGCCCTTCCAGTCGATCTGGGCGTGGCCTGGCAGCTCCTCGGCCACCGTCTGGTAGGTCCATTCCAGCGCCTCGCCCATGGTGTAGCCCGGCGCCAGACCGGCGCTGATGGTGATCGCGCGCAGGCGGTTGAAGCGGTTGAAACTGCCCGGCTCGGCCACTTCGCGCAGCGTCACCAGGCTGGACAGCGGCACCAGCGTGCCGTCGTCACCACGCACCCAGGTATTGGCCAGGTCGTCGGGCTCCATCCGGTTCTCGCGCCCGGCCTGGAGCATCACGTCGTACTCCTCGCCGTCATCGATATAGGTGGTGACCTGGCGCGAGCCCATCATGGTTTCCAGCGTGCGCCCGATTTCCTGCACCGACACACCAAGATCGGCAGCGCGCGCGCGGTCGATCTCCACCCGCATCTGCGGCCGGGTTTCCTTGTAGTCCGAATCCGGATCCTGGATGCCTGGGTTGCCTTCCATGCGCACCAGCATGCGGTCGCGCCATTCGGCCAGGTCCTCGTAGTCGGGTCCGCCCAGCACCAGCTGATAGCGCTGGCCGCGCGAGCCGATCAGGCCGCCCGGCACGTTGGCGCGCACCTCCACGCCCGGCAGGTCAACGAAGCTGTCGCGCAGCGAGGCAACCACTTCGGCGGTGCTTTCCTCACGTTCGCGCCAGTCCTTCAGGAATACGATCACCGCGCCCGAATGCATTTCCTCGGTGCCACCCCAGCCGCGCGGTGCGCGTGAATTGGCCCGCTCGATCGGCCCGTCACCGCCCACGTAGTCGGCGAAGATCCGCTCTACCCCTTGCAGCTGGGACACGGTGTAATCAAAGCCCGCACCCTCCGGCCCATCCACGGCGACGAAGAAGCGGCCGCGGTCCTCGGCCGGTGACAGCTCGCTGGGCACGCGCCAGAACAGCAGCGCCGCAGCCACCAGGCAGGCCAGCATGGCCAGCGACACCAGCGCCGCCAGACGCAGCGTGGGCATGGCCACCATCTTCCCGATCCCGCCGCCATAGGCACTGCTGGTGCGCCGCAGCAGCCGGGTGACCCAGCCATTGAAGCCGGTAGGTTCGACGTTTGGCCGCACCAGCTTGGAGCACATCATCGGGGTCAGGGTCAGGGCCACGAATGCCGACAGCGTCACCGCTGCGGCCAGCGCCACGGACAGTTCGCGGAACAGGCGCCCGCTGTTGCCCTCCATGAAGCCGACCGGCAGGAACACCGCCACCAGCACCGCGGTGGTCGCGATCACTGCGAAGGCCACCTGCGCGGTGCCGCGCTTGGCGGCAACCAGCGGCGGCTCGCCGAGGTCGGCCCGGCGCTGCACGTTCTCCAACACGATGATGGCGTCATCCACCACCAGCCCGATACACAGCACCAGCGCAAGCAGGGTCAACAGGTTGATCGAGAACCCGAACGCGTACAGGGCAATGAACGCCGCCACCAGGCACACCGGCACGGTGATTGCCGGAATCAGCGCCGCGCGCAGTTTGCCCAGAAACAGCCAGATCACCAGGAACACCAGCAACATGGCCTCGGCCAAGGTCCAGTACACCCGGTCCACCGCGGCCTCGATGAACTGCGTGTTGTCCGAGGCGACGAAGATTTCCGTGCCCTGCGGCAGGGTTTCCTGGACCCGCACCGCCTCCTCACGCGCGGCGCGGGCCACGTCCAGCGCGTTGGCGGTGGACGTACGCACGATCCCCAGACCCACGTTCGGGATCGAATTGCTGCGCATGTAGGAGCGGCGCTCGCGCGGCCCGACCTCCACCTCGGCCACGTCGCCCAGGCGCACCACGTAACCATCGCTGCCGCGGCGCAGTGGCAGCGCGGCGAACTCTTCGGGCGTCTGGTAACCACGCTCCACCCGCAGGGTGAAGTCGCGTGTTTCCGATTCGATCCGCCCGGCGGGCAGTTCCACATTTTGGCTGCGCAGCGAGCTCTCAATGTCTGCAGCGGTAATCCCGCGGGCGGCCATGGCGTCGCGGTCCAGCCATATCCGCATCGCATAGCGCTGGCTGCCACTCAGCTGCACCCGGGCCACGCCGTCGAGCGCCGACAGGCGGTCCATCACGTAGCGGTCCGCGTAGTCGCTCAGCTCCAGCGTATCCATCGTTGCCGAGCGCATGTTCAACCACAGGATCGCGTCGGCGTCGGCTTCCACCTTGGAAATATCCGGCGCGTCGGCTTCGATCGGCAGGCGGTCGGCCACCCGGCTGATCGCATCGCGGACATCGTTGGCCGCGGCCTCGATATCGCGGGAAATATTGAACTCGATCGTCACGTCGGAACGGCCGTTGCGGCTGCGCGACTGGATCGTGTTGATGCCCTCGATCCCGGCCAGGGCGTCTTCCAGGATCTGGGTGATGCGGGTTTCCACCACCGCCGCCGACGCGCCCGGATAGGTCACGTCCACCGACACGATGGGCGGATCGATGTTGGGCATCTCGCGCAGGGTCAGGCGCATGAAAGCCATCAACCCCAGCACCACCAGGAGCAGGCTCATCACCACGGCAAAGACCGGGCGTTTGATGGAAAGATCAGAAATGCGCATCGACTGGCTGGATCCGGTGAGGTCGGGAGGGCGGCGGGTTACTGGATGGTGACGTCGTCGGAGGGGCGGTCGTCAATGGATGGCGGCGATTCCACGTAGGAATCCGGGCTGACATCCATCACCTCCAGGCCCGGGCGCAGCTTGCCGGTGCCGTCCACCACGATCCGGTCGCCCGGCGCCAGGCCGTCAACCACTTCGGCCCGGCCGGCCACGCGTGCACCCACCTGGATCCGCACCTGTTCCACGGTCTGGTCTTCGCCGACCCGATAGACGAAGGTGTCGCGGCCCACCTGCACCACCGAGATCTCCGGCACCACCAGCGCCTCGCGCGCCGGCCGGTCCAGGCGCACCCGGATCAGCATGCCCGGGCGCAGCTCACGTTCAGCGTTGGGGAAGCTGCCGCGCACGGTCACTGCGCGCGTGCTCGAATCCACCCGCGAATCAATCATCGCGACCTCGCCTTCGAAGTCGCGCCCCGGCCACGCCGAGCTGCGGCCGGTCAGCTGCTGGCCCGGCGCCAGATGGGCCAGCTGCACCTCGGGGACGGGGAAATCCACGTACACCCGGGAAATATCATCCAGGGAAGCAATCTCGGTGCCCGGCTGCACCAGCGCACCCGGGCTGACCCGGCGGATACCCAGCACCCCGGCAAACGGCGCGCGGATGGAACGATCCCCCAGGTTGGCGCGGATCTCGGCCACCCTGGCGCGGGCCGCGTCGCGGGTCGCACGCTGGGTATCCAGCATGGCGCTGGCGATCAGCTGCTGCTCGGCCAGCTGTTCCTGGCGCTGGAACAGGCGGTCGGCCTCGTTCGCCGAAGCCACGGCCGCATTCAGCGCCGCCTGCTGCTGGTCACCGCTCAGGGTCACCAGCACTGCGCCTGCGTCCACGATGTCGCCGCTTTCAAAGTGCACCTGCTGCACGGTTTCGCTGACCTTGGCGGTCACCACCACCGATTCGCGCGCCGCCACCGTGCCCAGGGCATCGATGGTGTCGTTCCAGGACTCGTTGGCGACGACCGCGGTGGTGACGGTGGCGGCCGAAGCCGGCCTGCCAGCCGTGGGGGCATCGTTGCCACCGCACGCGGCCAACATCAGGCCGGCAACCAGAAGCGCAGCGTGCGGAAGGATCGAGCGGATTGCGGTGATTGGGCGGAGGCGTTGGATAGGGGGAGTCTGCATACCAGGGGGAGGGATACGGCAACCGGACCGATTCTAGAGGTTGGGGGCGTCATCGCCCTGTGTCGTCCGACACAGGCGGCTGCGACTGGAGTCCTGTCAACCAGTGCACCACCTGCGCGTTACACTCGGGTGCGCCCCGCGGGCGGCCCCTAGGTGCGCCCGGATCCCCCCACTGAAACCGGAGCCCCCCCATGATCCATGAATCCATCCTCGACACGATCGGCAAGACCCCGATCGTGCGCCTGCACCGCCTTGCTCCCGACCACGTCAGCCTGTACGTGAAGGTGGAGAGTTTCAATCCGGGCGGCTCGGTCAAGGACCGGCTGGCGCTGGCCATCATTCTCGATGCCGAGGAGAAAGGCCTGCTCAAGCCCGGCGATACCGTGGTTGAAGCCACCTCGGGCAACACCGGGATCGCTCTGGCGATGGTCTGCGCAGCGCGCGGATACAAATTCGTGGCCACCATGGTGGAGACGTTTTCCGTTGAGCGACGCAAGCTGATGCGCGCCTATGGTGCCCGGGTGATCCTGACCCCGGCGGCCGAGCGCGGCACGGGCATGGTCCGTCGGGCGCGTGAGCTGGCCGACGAACACGGCTGGTTCCTGGCCAGCCAGTTCACCAACACCGCCAACCCGGCCTGGCACCGCCAGACCACCGCAGCGGAGATCCTGCTGGCCTTCGCCGGGCGCCAACTCGACCACTTCGTCACCGGCTGGGGCACCGGCGGCACCCTGACCGGCGTCGGCGAGGTGCTCAAAGTGGCACGCCCGGACGTGAAAGTGGTCGCGGCCGAGCCGGCTCAGGCGGCAATGCTGCAGGGGCAGGAGTTCAGCTCGCACAAGATCCAGGGTTGGACGCCCGACTTCGTGCCCGAGGTCCTCAACCGCGAAGTCGCCGATCGCGTGGTGTCGGTCGACGACGAGGAGGCCATCGCCACCGCGCGCCGGCTGGCGGCGGAGGAAGGTATCTTCACCGGCATTTCAGCCGGCGCCACGGTGGCTGCGGCGCTGGAAGTGGCCCGCGAAGCCGACGAAGGTTCAGTGATCCTGGCCATGCTGCCGGACACCGGCGAGCGCTACTTCTCCACGCCCCTGTTCCAGGACGTCAACGAAGGCTCCGACGACGAGTGGCTGGCCGGCCTGTAACGCGCGGGTCAGCCCTGGCCGTCCCATTCGCCGAGGGCGGCCATGCTGTTGGCGCGGGCGCGGCCGAGCACGATTTCCTGGGCCCTGGCGACGTTTGCTGCCGGGTCCTTGCCCCATTCCTTCAGCGCCGCCTGCTGCATCGCCCGCCCGTAGGAGAACGACAGCGGCCACGGGTGCGGACGCAGCCGGTTCATCGCGTCCAGATGGGCGGTGGCGTCCTCATCGGACTGGCCGCCGGACAGGAACACGATGCCCGGAAGGATCGCCGGCACGCTCGACTTCAGGCACATCAGCGTGGCCTCGGCCACCTCGTCCACCGCGGCCTGCTCAGCGCAGTCGCTCCCCGGCAGGACCATCGAAGGCTTCAGGATCGTGCCTTCAAACATGACCTGCTGGTTGTACAGCGCATCGAACACACCGCGCAGGGTGATCTCGCTGACCTCGTAGCACGATTCGATGTCGTGATCGCCTTCCATCAGCACTTCCGGCTCCACGATCGGCACCAGGCCCTGCTCCTGGCACAGCGCGGCGTAGCGGGCCAGGGCGTGTGCGTTGGCCTCGATGCATGTGCCCGAAGGGGTGTCTTCACCGATATGGATCACCGCGCGCCACTTGGCGAAGCGCGCGCCCAGCCGGTAGAACTCCTTGAGCCGGTTGCGCAGGCCATCCAGGCCCTCGGTGACCGTCTCACCGGGGAAGCCGGCCAGCGGATGGGTGCCGGCGTCCACCTTGACGCCGGGGATGATGCCGGCCTCGGCCATCACCTGCGCGAACGGAATGCCCGCAGACGTGGACTGGCGCAGCGTTTCCTCGTGCAGGATCGCGCCGCTGATGTATTCGCCCAGGCCGGGCGTGCTCAGCAGCACCTCGCGCCAGGCGCGGCGGTTGTCGCTGGAATTGGCCACGCCCACCGCGTCGAAGCGCTTGCCGATGGTGCCGGGTGATTCGTCCAGGGCAATGATGCCCTTGCCCGCGGCCATCATGGCCTGGGCGGTCTGTGCAAGATCTTCGATGCTCATGGGGGAGGTCCGGTAACGTCGCGTGGCGGACCGCCAGTATAGGCCTGCGACCGGGCGCTAAAGCTCGCCCAGCCCTTCGGCGCGGCCGCCCTCGCCCACCCGCAGCAGGCGCAGCGTGTTGGTCGCGCCCAGGGTTTCCATGTGCTCGCCGCTGGTGAAGATGATCCGCTCGCCGTCGGACAGCAGCCCGTCTTCCACCAGCCGCGCCACGCTGCCCCGCGCCGCTTCGCGCGGGGTCTGTCCGCGGCTGTCGTAATCGATCGGGAACACCTCGCGCATCAGCGACATGCGCCGGCGTGCACCGGCGTGGCGCGAGAACGCATAGATCGGCGCAGCCGCACGGAAGCGCGACAGGTAACGGGCGGTGCCGCCGGATTCGGTCATGGCCACGATCGCCCGCACGCCGACGTGCTCGCTCACGAACATGGCGGCCATGGCGATGGCCTGGTCGGCCCGCTCAAGGTTGCGCCCGGTGCGGCCGAAATCGATCTCGTGGGTGAACTGACGTTCGGCTCCCACGCACACCCGCGCCATGGCCTCGACCGCGCGCACCGGATAGTTGCCGGCAGCGGTCTCGGCCGAGAGCATCACCGCATCGGTGCCGTCGATGACCGAGTTGGCCACGTCCAGCACTTCCGCCCGGGTCGGGATGGGGCTGTCCACCATCGACTGCAGCATCTGGGTGGCGGTGATCACCACCCGGTTGCGGGCCAGCGATTCGCGGATGATTTTCTTCTGCAGGCCCGGCAGCTCGGCATCACCGATCTCCACGCCCAGATCGCCACGGGCCACCATCACCACGTCGCTGGCATCGATGATCTCGCCCAGGTTTTCAATCGCTTCGGCGCGCTCGATCTTGGACACCATGAACGCATCCGAGCCCGCCGCGCGGGCCAGGTTGCGGGCTTCTTCCATGTCGGCCGCGCTGCGGCAGAACGACACCGCGATGAAGTCCACGCCCAGTTCTGCAGCAAACCCGATCCACTCGCGGTCCTCATCGGTCAGCGCGCCCAGCGACAGACCACCGCCCAGACGATTGAGGCCCTTGCGATCCGACAGCGGGCTGTCATTGAGCACGCGGGTGATGATGCGCGCGCCTTCGATCGATTCCACCTGCATCTGCACGATGCCGTCGTCGAGCAGCAGGACGTCCCCAGCCGCCAGGTCCTGCGGCAGCTGGGTGTAGCTCACGCCCACCTGGTTTGCATCGCCTTCCTCGACCGAGCCATCGGCCACCAGGTCAAAGCGCTGACCGGCCTGCAGGTCAACGCGTGAATCGCGGAAGCGGTCGATGCGGATCTTGGGACCCGGAAGGTCGGCCAGGATGCCGACTTCCTTGCCGAGCCGGGCCGCTGTTTCGCGCACGGCGGCGGCGCGGGCCCGGTGTTCGTCACGATTGCCGTGGGAAAAGTTGAGCCGCACCGCGTCAACGCCCGCGTTGAGCAGATCTTCGAGCACGCCCGGCCCATCACTGGCTGGGCCGAGGGTGGCAAGGATGCGGGTACGACGCTGGTGGGTTGTCACATTCGGTCTCCGGGGATCGCCCGGAAACCTAGCACAAAGCCGCGCCGCTCCGGCGCGGCACCGGTCTCACTCTTCCGGGCTGCGCTGCTTGAGCGCCGTCACTGCCGGCAGCTGGCGACCTTCAAGGAACTCCAGGAACGCGCCGCCGCCGGTCGAGATATAGCCGATGTCGCCACCGATGCCGTACTTCTCCACCGCCGCCAGGGTATCGCCGCCACCGGCAATCGAGAACGCGTGCGACTTGGCGATGGCACGGGCCACCACTTCGGTACCGCGGCCAAACGCATCAAACTCGAACACGCCGACCGGGCCGTTCCACACCAGGGTGCCGGCCTGGCCGATCAGCTCGGCATAGCGCTTGGCGGTCTTGGGCCCGATATCCAGGATCATCTCGTCATCGGCCACCTGGTCGAGCAGCTTGACCACCGGTTCCGCATCCGCGGAAAACTCCTTGGCCACAACCACGTCCACCGGCAGGGGGATAGTGGCGTGCTGGGTGCTGGCGCGGTCCATGATTTCGCGCGCAGTCGGGATCAGATCCGGCTCGTGCAGCGACTTGCCGACCGGATGGCCCGCCGCGGCGATAAAGGTGTTGGCAATACCGCCGCCAACGATCAACTGATCCACCCGGCCGCACAGGTTGGTCAGCAGCTCAAGCTTTGACGACACCTTGCTGCCGGCCACGATCGCCAGCAGCGGACGCTCGGGATCGTCCAGCGCCTTGGCCAGCGCGTCGAGCTCGGACATCAGCAGCGGACCGCCGGCAGCCACGGCCGCCTGCTGGATCACACCGTGGGTGGAGGCCTGGGCACGATGCGCGCAGCCGAAGGCATCCATCACGAACACATCGCACAGCGCTGCATATTTCTTTGCCAGCGCCGGGTCGTCCGCCTTCTCGCCCACGTTCATGCGGCAGTTTTCAAGCAGCACGATCTGTCCGGGCTGCACTGTTACGCCGTCGAGCCAGTCGCGCACCAGCGGGACTTCGACCTCCAGCAGTTCCGACAGCCGCCTGGCCACCGGCGCGAGGGAAAACTCCCCGGACCACTCGCCTTCCACCGGCCTGCCCAGGTGGGCCATCACCATCACCGCCGCGCCCTGTTCCAGCGCGCGGCGCAGGGTAGGCAGCGACGCCACGATGCGCTGGTCTGAGGTGATGCGGTCGCCGTCGAGGGGCACGTTCAGGTCCTGCCGGATCAGCACGCGCTTTCCGGACAGGTCGAGGTCGGTCATTCGCACGATGGACATAGGAAATATCTGCTCGCGATCAGTGGGTTAAGCGCCCGCAGACCTCGCGTTTTCCCGGTCCACGTGCATGTGACTGCTGCCACAGGCCGCGCATTGTCCGCCTGTTGTGCCGCAGTAGCAAACCGCACCTGGTCGAACCGCTACCCCGTCGCAGGCACATCGCGCCGCGGCGGCGCGGGCGCGAAATACCCCACCGCAAGACACAGCAGTCCGTAGGCGATGAACGACAGGATGCCGGGCAGGTTGCCCAGGTGCTGCCAGTCCACCAGTGCCAGCTTGGCCAGCACCAGCCCCATCAGCACCGCGCCGGCCAGCCACAGGCCGCGCTCGCCGCGCCTGGACCCTGCAATCCACGCTGCCATGCCGAGCAGGCTCCACAACACCGTGATTGAGGTCTGGGCCATGCCGTCGCGCCACAGCGCATCCGACCATTCCACCCCGGTCCAGTGGTGCACCGTACGCAGCACCGCCACGGTCAACAGCGTGAACAGCAGCACACCGGCCAGCAGTTGCGAGCGGGGCGCCTGCGCCGCGAGCTTCCGACGCAGCAGCCAGTTCGCGAACAACGCCCAGCCCAGGACCTGCACCGCCTCCAGCGGATTGAGCAGCGGGATCCACGGCAGCGGCGCCGCATCGCCGGCCAGCGTCAGCCCGTACAGGCACCACAGGCCCAAGCCTGCGAACAGCGCGATCTGCAGCGCCGGACGGGCTGCGTCGAAGCCCTGTCCCTGCGCCAGCCGCAGCCAGCGCCAGCGCCACGTGGCCGCGGCAGCGGACAGCAGCCACGGCAAGGCCCCGGCCGCCCAGCGCCATCCCGGCGCCAGCGACGCCTGCCCGGCCACATGCCAGGCAGAAACCGACACGGCAAGCGGCCAGGCCAGCCACCACAGGCCCTGCGCCAACCGTGCGCCGCGGCCGCCGTCGACGCGCAGGCACCACAGCGCCCGCGCACCGGCCAGCACGAACGCCGCCCACGCCCACCACCCCCCGGGCGCAAGCGGATGCACGCTGTCCCCGGCCATCGCCAGCACCGTCGTCAGCACCAGCGCGAACATGGCCGCGACGGTCGCGGTGAGCGCCGACGCCCGCACCCATCGTCGCGCCTCGGCCGCCAGCCACGCGGTCACCACCAGCAGCACCGCCTGCGCGTGCAGGGCCCAGGCCGACGGCACGTAGCGTTCGATCTCGGCCATCACGGCCAGCAGCCACCAGGCCATCCCCCAGAGAAACGCCAGCAGCGCCGCCCCATGTTTCCCACCGCGCCACAGTGCCCATGCGCTGGCGAACCCGGCCACCGCAATCAGCAGCGCCGCCAGATAAGCCGGGTTGGCGAACATCCGCTCCCCGCCAACCCCGGCCCAGATCATCGACAGCGCATAGGCCAGCGCCGCCAGCAACTGCAGCGCCACGCCGGTCACCTGTGGCAGCCGGCGTCCCTGCTGCAGCCCCAGCCAGATCAGCGCAGCGCCCTCCAGCGCGAACAGGCACCCCGTGACCCGCGCCGAGAACGCCAGCGGCACCGCCAAGGTCGCGAACCCAACCGCCAGGATCGCCTTGGCCACGCCCATGGCGCGCCACTGCGCCCGGGGCAGCAGTGGCCACGCCAGCGCCGCGTACACGGCCGCCAATCCCAGCGCGCACAGCGCCAGTGGGAGCCGCTCACCCTCCAGCAGCAGCGCCTGCAGCGGGAACGCGACCAGCGGCGTGCCAAACACCAGCGCCCCGTCGATGCGGTCATAGCCATGCCCCGGCCGCAGCCGCAGATACAGCAGCGGAATGGCCAGGTAGAACGCGAAGAACAGCAGCAGGAACCCCTGCGCCGTCGGGTAATCGGCCGGCACGTAGCCCAGCACGCCCCAGGCGACACCGATACCCCAGGTGAACGCGAAACCAAGCAGGTTCAGCTCCCGCCACGGTCGCAGCCACGCCATCGCCAGCACGCCGAGGTTGAACAGCGCGTAGTAGGAGAACAGCACCACGTGATCGCCGGCGCCCGTCGACAGCCACAGGGGCGCCATGAAGCCGGCCAGGATGCCGAAGATCGCCAGGGTGCGTGATTCCTGCAGCACCGCCAGTACGCACAGCCCCGCCACCAGGGCCACGCTCAGCGCGAACGCCGGCACCGCAGGCACCAGCCCGTATAGCTGGAACGCCGCAAACACCACCAGCAGCAACACCCCGATCGCCCCGCCCTGCAGGGTCAGCGCAAACGTCCGCCGCTCCTCGCGCTGGCGCCAGCCGAATCCGAGCCCCGCCAGCGCCGCCGCGGCCACCCCCACCAGACGCCACCCGATAGGCACCGCCAGCCAGCCCTGGTCACTGGCGTACTTCAGCAGCGCCGCCACCCCGGCCAGCAATACCAGCATCCCGACCTTCGCAATCACGTTGCCGGTAGTGAACCAGCGCAGCAGCCGCGCGGCTGCGCGGTCTTCGGGAGCGCGGTCATCGGCTGTGCGCCGGGCTGTTGTCTCCGGCCGCTGCGACACAGGCACGGCCGATGCAGAGGTTTGCGAACCGGTTGTCCTGGACGAAGGTGACGGCTCCGGCGAAGGGCTCGGAGTGCCGGTCGACGGATGCGTCGACACTGGCTGCATGTTCACTTCCTGCCGCGCTGACACCGGCGCCGCGAAGTCCGGCACCTGCCCGCGGCCTTCCCCTGACTGCGCAGCCTGCGCCCCCTGCCGCAACTGGACTTCCAGCTCACCCACCCGGCGATGCAGATTGCCGATCATCACCAGCGCCACCACCAGCAGCACCGGCACGGCCAGCAGCCCCAGGGCCAGCAGCAAGATCAACCCTTCCATCGTCCCTGGCCTTCCCTGATCCCTGGCAACGCGAGCAACAATACCCCCAGCCGCCCCCCGACGCCCCGAGCAAACCGAGCCCCGCGCACTCGACACCACTCGCTTCGGCCACGTAGGGCCGACCTACGAAAGCACAGTGACCCCGAGCAAACCGAGCCCCGTCGTGGCCGGGAGGCCTTTGCGCGTAAGTAAAGGAGGAGGCCTGCGCCTTGGCGCAGGCCGGGGGACATGAAGCGCAAAGGCCTGCCGGCCGCGGCGGGGCCCGTCAGGTCACCGCGATCACGACCGAAGAAGCGCACCCCCGAAAAAACCAAAGCCCCGCACAGGGCGGGGCTTCGGGGATGGCGTTGCAGCGGATATCTCACCGCAACGCCAGATGTCACGCGGCTTCGCGCGTGGCGCGCTCCTACAAGGGCAGCAGCGCGCGCAAATGCAGGAGCACGCGGCTGGGTCAGCCAGCGACCACGCGGACCATTTCCAGACACTTGTTGGAATAGCCCCACTCGTTGTCGTACCAGGCCACCAGCTTGACGAAGGTCTCGTCCATCTGGATGCCCGCGTGCACATCGAACACCGAAGTGCGCGCATCGCCGCGGAAATCGGTGCCGACCACCATCTCCTCCGTGTAGCCCAGCACGCCCTTCAGCGCGCCTTCCGACTGCGCCTTCATCTCCGCGCAGATCTCCTCGTAGCTGGCGCCCTTGTCCAGCTCAACGGTCAGGTCCACCACCGACACGTTGGAGGTCGGCACCCGGAACGACATGCCGGTCAGCTTGCCGTTGAGCTCCGGAATCACCTTGCCCACGGCCTTGGCCGCACCGGTGGACGAAGGAATGATGTTCTCCAGGATGCCGCGGCCGCCGCGCCAGTCCTTCTGCGACGGGCCGTCCACCACCTTCTGGCTGGCGGTGGCAGCGTGCACCGTGGTCATCAGGCCGCGCTTGATGCCCCACTTGTCGTTGAGCACCTTGGCCACCGGGGCCAGGCAGTTGGTGGTGCACGAAGCGTTGGAAATGATCGCCTCGCCGTTGTACTTGTCGTGGTTCACGCCGTACACGAACATCGGCGTGGCGTCCTTGGACGGCGCCGACAGGATCACCTTCTTTGCACCAGCGTCGATGTGCTTCTGCGCACCCTCGGCGGTGAGGAAGATGCCGGTGGACTCGATCACCACGTCCGCACCCACTTCGTCCCACTTCAGGTTGGCCGGATCGCGCTCGGCGCTCAGGCGGATGCGCTTGCCATTGATGACCAGATAGTTGCCATCCACCGACACGTCGCCTTCGAAGCGGCCGTGCACGGAGTCGAAACGCAGCATGTAGGCCAGGTAATCCGGCTCCAGCAGGTCGTTGATGGCCACGACCTCGATGTCGCTACCGAAATTCTGCACTGCTGCACGCAGCACGTTGCGGCCGATGCGGCCAAACCCGTTGATGCCAACCTTGATCGCCATGAGCTACTCGACTCCTGACCACCGCACCGGGCGGCGGATTATGGGTGGGGATAATCCGCCCATTTTAGCAGCTGCGCAGAAAATAAATTTGCGCTCGCCTTGATCACGGTCAACGACACGCTGTTTTGGAAACGCGAAAGTAGCGGGGCTGTTTGAACCCAAGGAAAAACATGAAACTGCTCACCCCCACTTTGCTTGCCATCGCAGCGGCCTGTTTCGCGCTGCCCGCCGCCGCCCAGTCCGCCGGCGACTGGACCCTCGCCTTTGGTGCCCACCAGGTCGCCCCCAAGAGTGACAACGGCTCATTGGCCGGCGGCACCATGGATCTGGACATCAGCAGCAGCGTCCGTCCGACCATCGCTTTTGAATACTTCCTGGCCGATGGCTGGGGCCTGGAAGTGCTGGCGGCCACTCCGTTCAGCCATGACATCAACATCGACGGCCTGGGCAAGGTTGGCAGCACCAAGCACCTGCCGCCCACCGTCAGCCTGCAGTACCACTTCAACCGCGAAGGCACGGTGCGTCCGCTGCTGGGCCTGGGTGTGAACTACACCACCTTCTTCAGCGAAGGCACCACCGGCGCGCTGACCGGTTCCGATCTGGACCTGGGTGATTCCTGGGGCCTGGCAGCGCATGCCGGTATCGATTTCGACGTCGGCGAGCGTGGTGCGATCCGTGTGGACGTGCGCTGGATGGATATCGACAGCGACGTGACAGTGGACGGCGTGAAGCTTGGCACCGCCAACATCGACCCGCTGGTCTACGGCGCGGCCTATGTAGTCAAGTTCTGACCTCCCGCTGGGGTTCAACCCCCGGCACCGGCGCCGCCGCGGCTCTCCCCCCGCGGCGGCGCTTCTTTTTGTGCGCGGCTACAATCCCATCCATGAGAACCCTCCTGTTTGCCGCACTGCTGTGCGTGATTGCCGCCCCCGCCCCCGCCCACGCTTGGAGCGCCCGGGGCCACCGTCTGGTGGGCCATGTGGCCGAATCCGGCCTGACTCCCGCCGCCCGTGCCGAAGCGGAAAGGCTGCTGCAGGGCGAACAGGACGCAGAGAAGCGCTCGCTGGCCGGCATCGCCACCTGGGCCGATGAGCTGCGCGGCTCCGACCCCGTCCTGGGCCGTCGGAGCGCAGGCTGGCACTACGTCAACATCGGCGAGGACGACTGCACCTACCAGGCGGACCGGCATTGCCCCGGCGGCAACTGCATCGTCGCTGCGATCGACGACCAGGCCGCCATCCTTGGCGACCAGTCGCGCAGCGATGCCGAGCGCCTGCAGGCGCTGAAATTCGTGGTCCATTTCGTGGGCGACGTCCATCAGCCCATGCACGCCGGCTACGCCCATGACCGCGGCGGCAACGACGTGCAGCTGAACCTGCGCGACGGCACCCGCAACGGCTACGGCACCAATCTGCACGCGCTGTGGGACGGCGGGCTGTTCTACAACCTGCGTGAGTCCGAGGAGCGCCACCTGCGCGAACTGGGCAAGCTGCAGGTCAGCGTGCCGCCGGCCGATGCACCCGCCACCTGGGCCGAGGAGTCCTGCCGCATCGCCGTGGATCCATCGGTAGCACCACAGGACACGCGCGTCGGCATGGACTATGTCTACCGCTGGCGGCCTGCAGCTGAAGAGCGCGTCGTGATCGCCGGCCAGCGGCTGGCGACGCTGCTGAACCGCTTGCTGGACCGCGGCCCCTGAGGCACCCGTCTTGACCCGCCTACGCTTCCCATTTCTGGCACTGGCACTGGCGCTGGCACTGGGGCTCGTCGGCACGCTCGTCGCCTGCGACGGACGCGATGACCCGGCGGGTCCGGAAGAACAGGCGCTGCTGGTCTTTGCCGCTGCCAGCCTGAAGGAATCCCTGGACGAAGCCGGCGCCGCCTGGACCGCTGCCGGGGGGCCGCCGCTGCGGGTGTCCTACGCCGCCAGCTCCACCCTGGCCCGGCAAATTGCCCAGGGGGCGCCGGCCGACGTGTTCATTTCCGCCGACCGGGAGTGGATGGACTGGCTCGGCGAACAGCAGCTGATCGACGCTGGCAGCCGCCGCGACCTGCTCGGCAACGATCTGGTGCTGGTGGCTCCCGCCAACGGCAATGTGACGCCGGTGGACCTGGAAGCCGGGACCGACCTGCTGCCACGACTCGGAAATGGACACCTTGCCCTGGCCATGGTCGACAGCGTGCCGGCCGGCAAATACGCCCGCCAGGCGTTTGAATCGCTGGACCTGTGGCCGGCACTGGCGCCCCGCGTGGCCGAGGGTGACAGCGTACGCGCGGCGTTGATGCTGGTCGCGCGCGGCGAGGCCCCGCTGGGCGTGGTGTACGGCAGCGACGCACGGGCCGAACCGCGGGTGCAGGTGGTGGCGACCTTCCCCGCCGGCTCGCATCCGCCCATCGTGTACCCGGCGGCGCGGACCGCCGCGAGCAGCCATGAGGGCGCCACGGAATTCATCGGCTGGCTGTCCTCGCCCGAGGCCGGCGGGATCTTCCGTCGTCACGGCTTCAGCGTCCACTGAGCCGGCCGCCGGATGTTCACGCCCGAAGAACTGACCACCATCGCCCTGAGCGTGCGGGTGGCCGGCGTGGCCGCGCTGGCCAGCCTGCCGCTGGCCGTTGCGGTGGGCTGGCTGCTTGCGCGCAAGCGCTTTCCGGGCAAGGCGCTGCTGGATGCACTGGTGCACCTGCCACTGGTGCTGCCCCCGGTCGTGGTGGGCTACGCGCTGCTGGTCACCTTCGGCAGTCAGGGCGCGGTGGGCCAGTTTCTGGAACGCTTCGGGATTGAGTTTGCCTTCCGCTGGACCGGCGCCGCGCTGGCCGCGGCAATCATGGGTTTCCCGCTGATGGTCCGCACCATCCGCCTGTCGATCGAAAACGTCGATCGCCGGCTGGAGCAGGCCGCGGCCACCCTCGGCGCATCGCCGTGGCGCCGCTTCTTCACCATCACCCTGCCGCTGGCCTGGCCTGGCCTGGTGGCCGGCGCCGTGCTCGGCTTTGCCAAGGCGCTGGGCGAATTCGGCGCCACCATCACCTTTGTGTCCGCCATCCCGGGGGAGACGCGCACGCTGTCCACCGCCATCTACGGCCTGATGCAAGTGCCCGGCGGCGAAGCCGGGATCTGGCGCCTGGCGGCGGTGGCGGTGCTGATCTCGTTTGCGGCCCTGCTGGCTTCGGAGTGGCTGGTCCGCCGCCAGCGCGGCCGCGAGGACGAGCCATGAAGGTTCATGCGGCTTCGCGCGCATGGCGCGCTCCTACGGGGGGTGTGCTGTGCTGAGCGTGGATATCCAGCTGCGTCGCGGGGGCTTCGCGCGCCATGTGCGGATCGAGGAGGATGCGCGCATCCTTGCCCTGGTCGGGCCTTCCGGGGCCGGCAAGACCTCGGTGCTCAATGCCATCGCAGGGCTGCTGCGCCCGCAGGCGGGACGCATCGAAGTCGACGGCCGGGTGCTGTACGACAGCGCGCGCGGCATCAACCTGCCTGCCCACCGTCGCCAGGTGGGCTACGTGTTCCAGGATGCCCGGCTGTTTCCGCACCTGGATGTGCGCAACAACCTGCTCTACGGGCGCCACGCCGGGCGCGGGCAGGCGCGGCGGTTCGACCTCGATGCGGTCGTCGGGCTGCTCGGCATCGGCGCCCTGCTGGAGCGACGCACCGCCAACCTTTCCGGCGGCGAGGCCCAGCGGGTGGCGATCGGCCGCGCACTGCTCTCGCAGCCTGAAATCCTTTTGTTCGATGAACCGTTTTCGGCGCTTGACGAAGCCCGGCGCGAGGAATTGATCCCGTGGCTGCTGCGGGTGCGCGACGAGATCCGCCTGCCGATGCTCTACGTCAGTCATCACGCCGAAGAAGTCCGGCGCCTGGCCTCAGCCATTCACAGGCTGGACTGAAGCCAGGCGGCTTCGCTCAGACTTCGGAGCTTTCCGATTCCTCCGGTTCCTCCGGCGGGTCAAGGTCGAAGTGCACCGGCACGCGCACCCAGCCTTCCACCGGCTCGCCATCCTTGACTGCCGGCGTGAACTGCCATTTGTGCGCCGCCTCGACGGCCACCGCATCAAAGACACCTGCCGGTACGGACTCTTCCACCACCACGTCCTTGACGCTGCCATCGGCGCCCACCAGCACCCGCATCACCACTTTGCCGCTGGTCTGCGAAGCGATGGCGTCGGCGGGGTAGCGTGGGGGCGCGAGCGCCCACGATTCCTTCTGCACACCCGCCTCCTGATCGACCGGGGCAACCGGTGTCTGGCTCGACCCGGTTGCCGCCGTTGCGACTGTGTCGGCGGGCCGGAAGGCCCATGCGCCGTAGCTGGTGACCGATACCAGCACACAGACCGCGACGGCACCGGCCCGGCGCACACGCGCCCCCGGTTCTGATTGCTTCAACATGAGGATTCTCTCCTTCAACGATTGGCTGGACTGCCAATGGCAGCCGACCGGCAGTCCAGGGACGGCCAGCTGCACGTTCAACATGGCGCCCGCGTACTGGCGGCGAGCGTGGGGATGGCCTGCGACCACGGTGGCGTCGCAGGCCAGCTCCTGATCGAGGCGGAAGCTGCGCGCGGCCAGGTGCAGCAGCGGGTTGAACCATTGCAGGCAGCGCAGGGCAGCCACCAGCAGGTTGGCGCGCGTATCGCCCCGGGCCACATGGGCGCGTTCGTGGGCGAGGACCAGCACCGCCTCACCGGGGCCGAAGCGTGATTCGAAATCAGCGGGCAGGACGATGCGCGGCCGCAGGGCGCCGACTACCGCAGGCCCGGGCACGCCTTCCCCGCGCCAGGCACCGTCGCCGCCGCGCTGGAGACGGCCAAGGCCGGTCACGAATGCCCGCTGCTGGCGGCCGAACCACAGCGCCGACAACACGGCACCGACCAGCCACATCCCTGCCACGAGCAATGGCCATCCGATGGCGGTGTTCGCCGCGCCGGAGGCGGTGCCTGACGAAGCGACCACCAGTACGCCGGGATGCAGGGCCAGCAGCTCGGGTGCCAGCGCCAGGCCGGCGCCGGGACGCGGCAGGACGGCGACCATCAGCGCCAGCGGCACCAATGCCCACGCCGCATAGGCCACCCTGGCGCCGAACAGGTGCCGCAGCGCAACGCGCACGATCAGCACCAGCACGACCGCCGCCGTCACGGCCAGGGTCCCGTCCATCAGCCAGCGCAGCATCAGTTCAGCGCTCATCGTCGATCTCCCCGATCAGGCGTTTGAGTTCATCGATATCGTCCTGGCTGAGCTTGCCGCGCTCACTGAAGTGCGCCACCAGCGGCGCAACCCGGCCGCCAAACAGGCGATCAAGTACGCCTTCACTCTGGCTGGCGACCCAGGCATCGCGGGTCAGCACGGGCGAATACAGATAGCGCCGACCGTCGCGCTCGGCGCGGATCGCGCCCTTCTTCAGCAACCGGTTGAGCAGGGTCTTGATGGTGGGCTCGGCCCAGTCGCTACGCGCGGCGAGCGCGGCGACCACTTCATCGGAGCCGAGCGGGCTCCGCCCCCAGAGCACTTCCATCACGATCGATTCGGCTTCGCTGACCTGCATTGTTTACACCTGTAATCCGATGAGCCAGAGATTACACTTGTAATTTGTCGTGTCAAGCGGGGTGTCGGGGGCGTAGCCCCGACCTACGGGGCCGGACCATGCCGGCTACGCTTCAATCGTCCTGCGGTTGATCGGCGATAATGGCCGCATGAAAAACAAGCTTGAGCAGATCAACGGCGCCCTGCAGGCCATGGCTCCCACGCACCTTGAGGTGCTGGACGAAAGCCACATGCACAGCCGCGGGCTGGAAACCCACTACAAGGTGGTGATCGCCAGCGAGGCCTTCGCCGGGAAGATGCGCGTGCGTCGGCATCAGGCGGTGTATGCCGCGCTGGGCCCGCTGATGCAGGAGATCCACGCGCTGGCCCTGCACACCTACACGCCCGAAGAATGGGCCGCCCAAGGCGCAGCGCCCGAATCACCGCGCTGCCGCGGTGGCAGCAAGCACGACGCCGGCGCCTGATTCCCCTGCCCTTCGGGCCGGGGAAATCCCGTGGGCCGGGCCCCGTGCGTCGGGGGCGTAGCCCCGACCTACGTGTACCGGGTTTTTCGTAGGTCGGGGCTACGCCCCCGACGCCCCACGAATCACGCGACCCCGCGTTCGCCGCGCCCCATGCATCCCTCGCGTCGGCCGCGTAGGGCCGACCTACATTCAGAGCGCCGTGGCGGCTTCAACGATCGCCTCGGCCGTAAACCCGAAGTGCTTGAACAGCACGTCGCCCGGCGCGGATGCGCCAAAGCGGTCAATGCCGATCACCGCGCCGTCCAGGCCCACGTACTTGCGCCAGAAGTCGGTGATCCCGGCTTCCACCGCCACGCGCTTGCGCACGGCGTTCGGCAGCACCGACTCGCGATACGCCGCATCCTGACGGTCGAACACGTCGGTCGACGGCATCGACACCACCCGGGTGGACGTGCCGGCAGCGTCCAGCGCGGCCTTGGCCTCCATCGCAATGCCCACTTCAGAGCCGGTCGCGATCAGGATGACCTCCGGCGCGCCGCTTTCGGCGTCGGCCAGCACGTAGCCGCCGCGGGCGATCTGCTGGACCTGCTCGTCGCTGCGGGCCTGGTGGGCCAGGTTCTGGCGCGAGAACACCAGGCAGCCCGGTCCGTCGTGGCGTTCAATGGCGGCCTTCCATGCCACCGCCGATTCCACCGCATCACATGGACGCCAGACATCGTTGTTCGGAATGGCGCGCAGCGACACCAGGTGCTCCACCGGCTGGTGGGTGGGGCCGTCCTCGCCCAGGCCGATCGAATCGTGGGTATAGACGTGGATCGCACGCGCGCCCATCAGCGCGCTCATGCGCACCGCGTTGCGGGCGTAGTCGGAGAACACCAGGAAGGTAGCGTCGTAGGGCAGAAAGCCCCCATGCAGTGCCAGGCCGTTGCTGATCGCGCTCATACCGAACTCGCGCACGCCGTAATACACGTAGTTGGCGTCGCGGCCCTCATCGGGTCCGTACTCGCCGGCTACATCCTTGCTGCCGCTCCACATGGTGAGGTTGGAGCCGGCCAGGTCGGCCGAACCGCCCACCAGCTCGGGCAGGTGCGGGGCATAGGCTTCGATCGCCATCTGCGAAGCCTTGCGCGAGGCGACCGTCGGGCCGTCGGCCTGCAGCTTGGCGATGTAGGCGTCGGCCGCGACGGTGAAGCCTTCCGGCAGATCGGCACGTGAGCGGCGCAGCAGCTCCGCGGCCAGTTCCGGATGGGCCTCGGCGTAGGCGTCGAACACCTTGTTCCAGCGCGCCTCGCGCTCGCTGCCGGCTTCGCGGGCGTTCCAGTCTTCGGCCACCGGCTGCGGAATTTCGAACGGACCGTGCTCCCAGCCCAGCTGCTTGCGCGTGGCGGCGATCTCGTCTGCCCCCAGCGGCGCGCCGTGGGTGGCTTCGCTGCCGGCCTTGTTCGGCGAACCGAAGCCAATGGTGGTGCGGCAGCAGACCAGCACCGGACGGTCGTCGCTGGCGGTCGCGGCCTGGATTGCCGCGTTGATGGCGTCCGGGTCATGGCCGTCAACGTCGCGGATTACGCGCCAGCCGTAGGCCTCGAACCGGGCCGGGGTGTCATCGGTGAACCAGCCGGCGGTATCGCCGTCGATTGAAATGCGGTTGTCATCCCAGAACGCCACCAGCTTGCCCAGGCCCCAGGTACCGGCCAGCGAGGCAACCTCGTGCGAGATACCCTCCATCAGGCAGCCGTCGCCGAGGAACACCCAGGTGCGGTGGTCAACGATGTCATGGCCGGGGCGGTTGAAGCGCCGGGCCAGCAGCTTCTCGGCCAGCGCGAAACCAACCGCGTTGGCGAGCCCCTGGCCGAGCGGCCCGGTGGTGGTTTCCACGCCGTCGGTGACGAAATTCTCCGGATGTCCCGGGGTGCGGTGGCCGAGCTGGCGGAAGTTCTTCAGCTCCCCGATCGGCAGGTCGTAACCGGTCAGGTGCAGCAGGGCGTAGATCAGCATCGATCCGTGCCCGTTGGACAGCACGAAGCGGTCGCGGTTGAACCACTTCGGGTTGGCCGGGCTGTGGCTCAGGTGGTCGTTCCACAACACCTCGGCGATGTCGGCCATGCCCATGGGCATACCCGGGTGGCCGGACCTGGCGGCCTCGACCGCGTCGATGGCGAGGAAACGGATGGCGTTGGCGAGTTCGCGGCGAGTCGGCTGGGTCATGGAATCCGGCAGGTAGTGGACGGCGCCCCGTGGCGCAGGGGCGCTTATTATCCCATGAGCGTCTGACCCGGAGCGCCTGACCCGGTCCTGCGCTCAGACCAGACCGGATTCGGCTGGTGCCGGTTCGCCCTCATCCAGGCTGATGTCGTCCTGGTCGTAGCGGCCCTCGCTACGCCCGATCACCACCGCCCCGGCCATATCACCGCCGATATTGACCATGGTCCGACACATGTCCAGGAACCGGTCCACGCCCAGGATGATCGCCAGGCCCTCGGGCGGAATATTGAACATCACCAGGATCGCGGCGATCACAGGCAGCGATCCACCCGGCACGCTGGCCGCGCCGATCCCACCCATGATGCACATGATCAGGATCATGACCTGCTGGGTCAGGGTCAGGTCCACGCCGAACAGCTGGGCCAGGAACAGCACCGTCACACCTTCATAGAGCGCGGTGCCGTTCATGTTCACCGTGGCGCCCAGGGTGCAGACAAATCGCGCCACCCGCCGGGGCACGCCGAGGTTGTGCTCGGCCACCTTGAGCGAGGTCGGCAGCGTTGCCGCACTGGACGACGTGGAAAACGCGGTCAGCAGCGCCGGCTGGGCGCGCTTGAACACCTCGATCGGATTGCGCCTGCCAATCAGCGCGATCAGGACCGAGAACGTGCCTGTGAAGTGGATTGCCAGCGCCAATGTTACTGTCAGCACGAACCAGCCCAGCTGCACCATCAGGTCCAGGCCCATGCGCGCGGTCAGGGTGAACAGCAGCGCGGCCACGGCATACGGCGCAGTGCGGATAACCCAGTCGATCAGCTTCAGGCTGATGTCGAATACACCCTGCACCGCGCTGACGAAACTGCGGGTGCCGACGCTGTTCACCACGGTCGCGGCGACGCCGAACATCAGCGAGAAGAACATCACCGCGATCAGGTCGTTGTCCGCGGCCGCCTGCACCGGGCTGCGCGGGACCATGTTCAACAGCATGTCGACCACACCAACGGGCTGCGCGCCAACGGCCACCGACCCTGTCTGCGCCGCATCGGCCATGAAGGCGTCGCGCAGCGCGGGGTCGATACCGGCGCCCGGCTGCATGATGGTGGTCACCACCAGGCCGATGATCACCGCGATGGTGGTGGTCCCCAGCACCCACAGCAGCGCCTTGGCGCCCAGACGTCCCAGCGAACGCGGATCACCGATTTCCACCACGCCCAGGATCAGCGCCGAGAACACCAGCGGCACCACCAGCATGAACAACAGGCGCAGGAACAGCTGGCCAATCGGCTCGGTCACGTACTCGATCGTGCCCTGCAGCCAGCCCGCCTCGCCACTGACGAACACGTTGGCGGCCAGGCCCAGCACGGCACCCACGGCGAAGCCGATCAGCATTTGCGTGTGCAGCGGGATACTGCGACCGGGCGCCTTGGTTGAAGTCATTGGCACTGCACTCCGGAAAGTCGGGAATCGGGCAGCTTAACAAAGCCGCAACGCGTTCCGGTCCTGCGGATGATGATGATGACTTTGGTCACGCCCGGCCTTGCAGGCACGTACAACCGATCAGTCCGGATACAGCGGGGGCACCGGCTCCTCCGGGCGCTGCGCGGCATCAGCGCCGCTCCAGCGCGGCCCTTTGGCAAACGCCGTGCGCACGCCGGAGCGGGCCTTGGCGGGCTCTCCACCGGCCCAGCGCGCACGCTGCAGGCCTTCGATGGCGGCCACCTGGACCGGATCACCCAGACGCACGCGCAGGGCATCCAGATCTGCCACCGGTGGCGATGCCAGTGCGCACAGGGCCTGCTCCACATCCCCAAGCTCGCCGGTATCCAGGCTGAGCTTGAGCCGGCGCATCCCGGCCCGTTCCGTGCCGCCCAGCGTCGGCAGTACGGCAGAACCACCCTTCCTGACGGGGTCGGACACGGGTCGCCGGTGCAGCGCCCAGATCAACGTCACCAGCCACAGCAACGCGAACCCCGCCGTCGCCACCGCCCAGGGCCGGACTTCGCCCTGCACCCCGGGCACCCGGATCCAGCGCGCTTCATCGCCAGCGGAAGTCGCGCCGCCGGTGCCGCCCGCTATGCCGGGTTCCACAGTGATGGCCAGCGGTGGCAGCGCCACCGTGCGCGCGACGCCGGCCTGTGCGTCCCACCACTCGAACGGCTCCATCCCGACCTGCAGGCGTCCGGCCTCACGGGGCAGGATGGAAAAGCGTCGGGTCAGCACCACCTGCGGCCGGCCGCGATCGAAGTGCTCCTGGATGCCGGGCGGCTCGGCGAACACCTGGGCGCCATCACCTGCGCGCAACGTGGGCTGGGGCATCTGCGCCGCGGTGGCGCCATCCGCACGCAGCTCCACCACCACTTCCAGCGCTTCGCCGGTCCGTGCTGTCTGCGGTGCTTCGAGGAAACGGCCCTCCAGCCCACGCAGCGGCAGCCACGGGGTCGGAGCCGCATCCGGCATAGGCCGCACCTGCAGCCGCTGCGACTGGCCGGTGGCGCGCAGGCTGCGCGGCGCGTTGCCGAACATGTCATCGAAAAAGCCGCCGGCCCCGCGTCCGCGGAAATTCGCCGGCGGGATCTCCAGCACGCCGCTGCGCTCGGGCAACAGCAGGAACCTGCGCTCGACCACCCTGTAGCGCCTGCCGGCGATCTCCCGGCTGTACTGCAGGTCGTCACCGATCCGCTGCAGGGCGGCGCCTTCCGGCTGCGGCTGCTCCAGCTGACCCGACACCAGCGAAGTGGCGTAGTACAGCCGCAGCACGTAGCCCACCGCCTGCTGCACCCAGGCCTGGTCGGTATCCAACTCGGCCTCGATGAAGGCATCGGCCCCTGCCTGCGCGGGAGTATCTTCTGCCGGCAAGACAGTCAGGGTCAGCGCGGCAGTGCGCTCCTGGTGCACCTGCAGCGGAGCAATACTGACCACGCCCTCGCGCCGCGGCCGCAGAGCCACCGCAAACAGCGATTGCGTCCGGGTCTGGCCGTTGACCTGTTCAACCCGGCGCGTGCTGGTATGGCCGCTGACTTCAAAATCCGCATCCAGCGGCGACCAGTCGGGCGCGGTCACCCCATCCTGGTCGGTTTCCACGTTGAGGGTGGCCGTTTCCCCAAACGCGATCCGGTCGCGGTCCAGCCAGGCGCGGGTATCGGCGCGCGCCGGCATGGCCGACAGCAGCGTCAGCAGGGCGATCAACACGAGGGCGGTGGGCAGCGGGCGAAACATGGGTTCAGTCTGCCCCTTCACGGACGCGGCGTTCATGCTCGAGCCTGAACCGGGCGCGCAGCAGGCCGCCGGGATCGTCCGGAATCCGCCGCAGCCAGGCTTCGTCGGCCTCGCGACGCTCCTGCTCGTGGATATCGTCCAGCGCCTGGCGCGCATCCTGCGGGTCTTCGTCCGATGATTCACCCCCTTCCAGAGTCTGCTGCATCTGCTCGCGCAGGGCCTCATCGGCGGTTTGCTGGGCATCGGTATCGGCGGGATCCGGCCGGGCGGAATCCGGCTGCAGGTCGGCGTCGCCATCTTCCTGCGTCTGGCTGTCCTGCCCGTGGCTGCTCTGCTGTCCGTCCTGTTCCTGCCCCGGATCCTGATCTGTGTCCTGATCCTGTGCCCCGCCCTGCTGGCCTTCACTGCCGGGCTGCCGGGATGGCTGCGGCGGCTGTTGCCCATCGGCATTCTGAGGATCAGTGTCGTCGCCCTGTTCGTTGCCCTGGTCACCAGACGGCGGTGACCGCTTCTGCAGCGCCTCCTCCACCACCCGGCGATTGGCCACTGCATCTTCCAGATCCGGCTGACGTGCGAGCGCTTCGTCATAGGCTTCAAGCGCCGGCTCCAGGTGCCCCGCCCTGGCCAACGCGTTGCCGCGGTTATAGGCGTCGTCCACCCCGGGCAGTTCGGCCCAGATGCGGGCGGCGGCCTCGTATTCCCCGCGGCGGTAAGCCTCCACTGCGGCCAAGCCGCGCGCATGGCCAATCTGGTCGGCGCGACGCCACAGGTCGCCCTCAGGGGCACCTTCACGGGTGCCGGCCTCAGGAGCCGGGGCCTGGGTTTGAGCCCGGACCTGGGCGTGGGCTGGAACCAGACCCAGCGGCAGGCCCAGCATGAGAACCAGCAGCAACAGGCCGCCACCGCGGCGGAACGCCAGCGCCGCCAGCAACATCAATGGCAGCAGCAGCCAGTAGCCCTGATCGGCCCGGATGCCCGCGCCTGCGCCGCTGTCCGCTCTGTCCACCCGCGCCCCATTACCCAGGTTGGCGAATTCCTGCGCGCCGTCGGCTCCGGCCAGCGCCACGAATCGCCCGGCGCCTGCATCGGCCAGCGCCTGCAGTGCCCCGGCCGCCATGTGGCTGTGCACCACGCGACCACGCGCATCGCGATGCATGGCGCCTTCACCGGTGCCCAATCCAAGCACCGACACGGTGTATCCCGTCCGCGCAGCCGCGGCGGCGGCGCGCCGGGCGCCCGCGTCGGCATCGTGGGTCAGTACCAGGATATCGCCACGCTCCAGCCCCGCCTGCGCCAGCAATCCAGCCGACCAGGCAATGGCGCGCGCCGGGTCGCTGCCGTCGGTGGGCATGATGTCCGGCGCCAGCGCATCCAGAAAGATCGCCACGTTGTCCACATCACCGGTCAGCGGCGCCACCGTATGCGCACTGCCGGCAAAGGCCACCAGCGCCACCTGCCCGCCGGTCCTTGCCTCAAGCAGGCTGTCGATGACAGCGCGCGCCTGCAGCAGGCGCGATGGCTGCAGGTCCGCGGCGCCCGTCGCGCTGGACAGATCCAGCGCGATCACCAGCGGCGAGGCCTCCTGCCACAGCTGCTGCGGCTGCACGCGCCAACCCGGGCCGGCCAGCGCCAGGACAGCCAGACCGAATGTGGAAACCCCCAGCACCGCGCCCGCCACCCGCCGCCGCCCGGATCCGGGCGCCAGCAGGTGCGGCAACAGGTGCGGATCAACCCGGCGGTGCCATGCATCCTCGCGGCTGCGCCGGCGCACCCACCACAGCGCCAGCAGTGGCAGGGCCAGCAGCAGCCACAGCCAGTGCGGACGCATGAACTGCACTTCGGCCAGCGTCTGGATCATGGTCCGCCCCCGGGATTCACTGCCCGCGCGCGCGATGCGAGCGGCCGCCAGCGGCCGTGCCTGCCCAGCATCGCCAGCAGCGCACAGGCCAGCGCCAGGCCAAGCGGCCATGGATAGACCTCGATGCGCGGGCGCGCCGCGGGCCCCGGCCGCTCCACCGGCTCAAGCCGGTCGATTTCGGCGTAGATTCCCGCCAGCTCCTGCGCGTCACGGGCGCGGAACATGCGCCCGCCGGTGGTCTCGGCCACGGCCTGCAGGGTGGCTTCGTCAATCTCATCGCCGCCGCCAGGCATCGGCAGGCGATAGCCGAACATCGACAGCTCGCCGCCGGCGCCGCCGAAGGCCACGGTATGCACCCGCACGCCGTAGGCCCGAGCCAGCTCAGCGGCCTTCAACGGCTCCAGCAGTCCCGCCGTGTTCACCCCATCGGTCAACAGCACCAGCACCCGCTCGCCCGCTTCACGCTCCGAAGCTTCACCGTCCGCGGCGTCCCGGTCACGCAGCCGCTTGACCGCCAGGCCAATGGCGTCGCCGATCGCGGTTTCACGTCCGGCCAGCCCGACCGTGCTGTCGATCAGCTGCTGACGCACCGTATCCAGATCATGGGTGGGCGGTGCCAGCACGTAGGCGCGGCGGCCAAAGACCAGCAGCCCCACCAGATCGCCCTCGCGCCGATCCAGGAAGTCGGCAAGCACCGCCTTTGCTGCCGTCAGGCGGTCCACGGGGCGGCCCCCAAGCAGCATGTCTTCATCGCCCATGCTCCCCGACAGGTCCACCGCCAGCATCAGCTCGCGTCCGATCCGCGGCGGCTGCTGCGGATCACCCAGCTGCTGCGGACGCGCCGCCGCCAGGCACAGCAGCACCCACGCCAAGGCGGCGAACGCGAGCGGCCAGCTCCGCAGGGGCTGTCTGTCGCGTCCGGGCCTGGCGGACGCTTCCGCCAGCCGTGCGGCGTGGGGCATCCGCAAGGCTGCACCAGACGGCCGGCGCGGCGGCAACAGGCGCCAGGCCAACCACGGCAGTGGCAGCGCCAACAGCGCCCAAGGCCAGGCGAATCCCGCGAAGGCTGCAGGCAACCAGTTCAATGCCGCCCCCCGGCCAGGCGCAGGAAGCAGGCGCGCGTCGCCTCATGCAGCGCCTGCAGATCCACATCACCCAGGTCACGGCGATAGCCGCCCTCGAGCAGCATCCTGCGTGACTGTCCGTCGAGCTGGAGGATGGCGGGGTCACGCTGCAGGTAGGCAAGCCATGCGTCGCCCTGCAGGGTGGCGGCCGCCGGGTCGTGTTCCCGCACCGCCCGGCGCAGCAATTCGGACATTGCCGCGATGCGCTCCGGCGCCGTATCCACAGTGGCCACATGACTGTCGAACATGTTCCGCAGGCTGCGCTGGCGCCGCACCCGTCGCCACAGCAGCGCGGTGATCACTCCCGCGACAATCAGCACCAGCAGCGCCAGCATCCACCAGCCGGGGGCGGGCGGCCACCAATCGGGGGCGGCGGGAACATGGATGTCACGCAGCGGAAGCGCGTCGCCGGGAATCATGCGCGCGCGGCCCCCGGAACGGAGAACAGCGGCAGCCACTCGTCCCCTGGGCTGTCGCAGGGCAGCGCCATCGCGCGGACGCCGTAGCGGGGCAGCTGGGCGAGCGCGGACTCCAGCGGCGTCGCGAAAGCGCCAGCCCAGAGTGCGCGCCCGGATCCACTGCCCAGATCAACATCCCGCCGGGCGCCTTCAATCTCCAGTGCCAGCGTTTCTGCCGGCGGGTCGGACTCCAGCGGATCGACCGGCAACAGCACGGTCACCTGGTTGTGCATGGACAGCGCTGGCCAGCGTCGATCAGGAACGGCCGCCAGGCTGGCCGGGTCGGCCAGCACCAGCAGCCGCGAGCCCGGTCGCAACACCCGCGCTGCATGTTCCAGGGCGACATCCAGGCCTTCGTCCTCCGGCGGCGGCTGCGCGTACCAGCGCACCAGCGCATCCAGTACACGCAGCGCGCCACGCGGGCCGGCGGCCGGCTTCACCGGAGGCTCCGTGGAGCTGCCGCGCAGTGCCGCCACCCGATCGCCATCGCCCACTGCTGCCCACACTGCCAACGCACCCGCGCGTGCCGCCTGCACCGACTTGAAGCGCACCCGGGTACCGAAATACAGCGCCGGCGAGGTATCGGCCACCACCAGCGTCACCCGCTCGCGCTCGGCCTGGAACAGCTTGGTATGCGGCTTGCCGCTGCGCGCGGTGACCCGCCAGTCGATGTGGCGGGCATCGTCTCCAACGGCGTACTCGCGGGACTCCGCATATTCCATCCCCCGCCCGCGCAGCGGCGAGGGTGCCTGGCCGGCTCCCAGCTGTCCCCGGCGCGGCGGCCTGCGGGCGAGTGCCGCCGCACGCAGCGCTACCAGTTCGGCGAGCGTCGGCTGCACCCCGCTGAACGCTTGCTCCGGCTTTGATGTCCGCTTGCTGTGCATCCGTCTGCGCCTGCAAGGCCCGCCCTCAGGGCAGCGGAACCTGTTCCAGCAGTTCGGCGACCAGCCGGTCACCATCCCAGCCTTCGGCCGTGGCCTCGTAGCTGGGGAGCACCCGGTGGCGCAGCACGTCCGGCGCGACCTGCTGCACATCCTCCGGGGTGACGAAATCACGACCGGCCAGCCAGGCGCGGGCGCGGGCGCAGCGCTCAAGCGCGATGGATCCGCGCGGGCTGGCACCCCAGGCGATCCGCCTGCCCAGCGCCTCGTCGTAACGGCCGGCATCGCGGGAAGCCAGCACCAGCTCGATCAGGTAGCGCTCCAGCTGCGGGGCCATGTGCACATCCAGCACGGCGCCACGCGCAGCGAACACATCCGCCTGCGGCATGCGTGCCGGCGCGGGCGCCTGGTGATCCAGCACGCGCCGCGCACGCGCCCGCTCCAGGCGCAGGATCTCCGCTTCCGCCGACGCATCCGGATAGCCCACGCGCACGTACATCAGGAAGCGGTCCAGCTGCGCTTCGGGCAGGGGAAACGTGCCCTCCTGCTCGATCGGATTCTGGGTGGCCATCACCAGGAACAGTTCCGGCAGCGGCCAGGTTTTTCCGCCTACGGTCACCTGGCGCTCGCCCATCGCCTCCAGCAGGGCGGACTGCACCTTGGCCGGGGCGCGGTTGATCTCATCGGCCAGCAGCAGCGGATGGAACACCGGGCCCGGCTGGAACTCGAACCGACCCTCCTGCGGCCGCCAGACATCGGTTCCGGTCAGATCGGCCGGCAGCAGGTCGGGGGTGAACTGCAGCCGTGCGAAATCCGCATCGATGCGCGCGGCCAGCGCGCGGATGGCGCTGGTCTTGGCCAGACCGGGCGCCCCTTCCACCAGCAGATGGCCATCGGCCAGCAGCGCAATCAGCAGGCGCTCGATGAGGTCGGCCTGGCCGACGATCTCGGCCGACAGCGCGGCGCGCAGGGCGACGAACGCATCGTGCAGGCGGGGAATATCGGACTGCTCTGGAGTGGAATGCGCTGACATG
Source organism: Luteimonas qiangzhengi (assembly GCF_039548515.1). NCBI lineage: Bacteria > Pseudomonadati > Pseudomonadota > Gammaproteobacteria > Lysobacterales > Lysobacteraceae > Luteimonas > Luteimonas qiangzhengi. Next base: position 46,881 of record NZ_JBCLVE010000016.1, read on the forward strand.
GACTGCTCAGGAACGGAGTCGGGCATTGTTTACCGAAGGCTCGCGGCGCCGGTCGCACCAGGGTCCAGTTTGACCCAAAGCGCCGGGCGAGGTTCACCGGCAGGTGAACCGGTGGCAGGCAGCGGCGCGAACAAGGTGCCGCGGCGGCGCAAAAGGAAACGGGGCCATAGGGCCCCGTTTCAATCAAGCGATGGCAGCGCTCAGCGCTGGCTGACGCGCATCACCTTTGGGGTGACGAAGATCAGCAGCTCAGCCTTCTCGCGGTCGCGGCCGCGACGCTTGAACAGGTTGCCGATGACCGGCAGATCAGCCAGGAACGGCACCTTGGACATCTCGCTGCGGTCGCGGAACTCATACACACCGCCGATTGACACCGTCTGGCCGTCATCGATCAGCACCGCCGTGGTGATCTCACGCTTGTTGAGGTTCGGTACGGACCCGTAAGCGCCCATGTTGGTGTACCCGGCGATCTCGTCCTTGGTGATTTCCATCGCCAGGAACACCCGTCCGTCGTTGGTGATGGTCGGCGTGACCTTCAGCTCCAGCAGCACTTCCTTGAACTGCACGGTCGGCACGTTGTTGCTCTGTCCGCCGGTCACGGTCAGGTAGCCGACTTCCTGGCCTTGGCGGATCACCGCCTCGCGCTGGTTGCTGGTGACGATACGCGGGTTGGAGATCACTTCACCGCGGCCTTCCTGCTGGAGTGCGGAGATTTCCATGTCCCAGTTCACATACCTGCCCAGAATTGTCAGGGCAAGCGACCCTGCGCCGAGCGAAGTATCTGCGGGGTTGGCGAAATTGAGCGCATTGTTGAAGGAAATCGGGCCGTTCGGATCGTCGATCAGGCCATCCAGCGCGCTCTGGTTGCCTTCCAGGCTTCCGGATGTGATCCAGTCATTGCGGTCAGTGCCATACACCCCGAAGCGTGCACCGATATCCCGCGCAAACGATTCATTGGCAATCACGATGCGTGCTTCGATCACCACCTGGTCGACCGGCTTGTCCAGCTCCTGCACCAGGCGGCGGATCTCGGCCACCCGGGTCGGGATGTCGATCACCAGCAGGGTGTTGGTACGCCGATCGAAGCTGAGGCTGCCGCGCTGGGACAGGAAGCCGCGGCTGCTGGATGTTCCGCTGCCACCACCCGCGCCCTGCCCGGTCTTGCTTTCATCGGTCAGAAGGGTGGCGATGTCCTCGGCGTTGCCGTAGCTGATCGGGATGTACTCGGTGACCATCTCGACCCGTTCCTGGAGATTGGCGCGCGCATCCTCACGGGCCTGCTCGTAGGCGGCGATTTCGCTCTGCGGCGCGATCCAGATCACGTTGCCGTCGCGGCGCTTGTCCAGCGAGTTGGCGCGCAGGATGATGTCCAGCGCCTGGTCCCACGGCACGTTGTCCAGCCGCAGGGTGACGTTGCCGGTCACGCTGTCGGAGGCGACCACGTTGAAGTCCGACTCCTCGGCGATCATCTGCAGCACCGTGCGCACCGGCACGTCCTGGAAGTTGAACACCACCGGATGCCCGGAGTAGGTGCGCTCCTCGGCCACCGCAGCGGCACTGAGCTGACCCGCGGCCATGGCACCCACGGCGCCAACGGCACGCCCCGGCACATCGGCGCGGGGAACCAGCTCGACGATGTACTCGCGCCCGGACTGATACGCCATCGGCTCGAACTCGCCATGGGCGGTCAGCACGATGCGGGTATTGGTGCCGCTCTGCACCGCATCGATGCGACGCACCGGCGTGGCGAAATCCGACACGTCCAGCGGGCGCTGCAGGCTTCCCGGCAGATTGACGTTGCCCACCTCGATCACCACGCTCGCGCCGTGCGTGCGCATATCCGGCACCGCGCCTTCACCGTCGAAGCGCAGCACCAGCTTGCCCGACCCACCTTCGCCGCGGTGGAAGTCGATGTCATCGACCGCAATCGCTCCGGGGAGCTGTTTGGCCGGGTCGCTTCCCGTCATGGCAACCTGCAGGGCTGCCATCCGTGGCGCGATGCCGGGCGACTGCGCTGCGTGCGCTGCGGACGTCGCGGCCAGCAGGCCCACCGCCAGGCCGAATGTGGCCGAACGGAGCGGCTGGATGCGACGCGTCGCCCGAGGATCTTGCCCGTTGCTCATCATCTGACTTCCCCTAATCCCTAATCGATTTGTTGTTCGAGGGCGTGTTATTCAATTGAAATTGCGGCAGGGCGTTCCAGCCAGCCGCCGGCACCGTCAGGCACCAGTTCCACGAGTTCAATGCGGTCTTCGGCGATCGAGGTGATCCGACCATCCGCCTGGCCCATGTAGTCGCCGTTGCGGATCCGGTGGGTCACCTTGTTGGGCGCCATCACCAGACCGATGATCGACGCGCCGCGACCGATGGTGCCAACCATTTCCAGGCTGTCGAGCGGGAAATCCTCCAGCTCGTGCTTGCGGCGGTCCGAATCCGGTCGTGGACCGACGCCGCCCGAATCGGCGAAGGCGTCGCTGAACGGATCGCGCAGATCCTGGGCGGCGTATTCAAACGTCTCGAACTGCTGCATGACCGGCAGCGGCTCCAGTGGCGGCGCAGGACGCGCACGCTCGTTGGCGACCCATTCTTCCAGGTTCGGCGCATCACCGGGCTTGCTGGTGACGCCGCGCCCGCAGCCGGCAACGCCGAGTACCAGCATCGAGACCAGCGCGACCCGCGCCACATGTCCAATCGTGCGCATGTCAGCGTCCCCCCGCGGCCTGGGCGGCCTGCTGTTCGGCCGTCTCTTCATCGTCGAGATAGCGATACGTCTTGACCGTGCCCGCCAGCTCCAGGCTGGCGCCCGGCCGGATCGCCCCGCCGTCGCGCGGCTGCAGCGAAATATCGTGCATGGTCATGATGACCACCCGCGGCAGGGAAGCCACGCCGCTGACGAACGCTCCGAACTGGTGGTAGCTGCCGCGCATGCGCAGCGAAATCGGCTGCTCGGCATAGAACTCCTTGGGCGACTCGGCACCGGGCCGGAACAGGTCGTTCTGGATGCCGGTGGCGACCGCGGTCTGGGAAATATCGGTGATCAGGTCGGGCATCTCGGTCCGGCTCGGCAGCTGCCTGAGCATCTGCTGGAGCTGCTGCTCCATCTGCGCCAGCTGCTGCTTGAGCGGCTCGAGGTTGGTGGCGCGGCCCTGCTTTTCCGAGAACTCGGCGCGCTTCTGCGTTTCCTGGCGCTCCAGCCCTTCCAGCGTGGACAGCTTGTCACGCACCACCAGCCACCAGAGCAGGCCGAACACCAGCAGCCCGATGAGCACGCAGAAGCCGATCTTGTACTCCTTCGGCCACGAGCCCATGTTGTTGAAGTCGAGCTCGCGCAGCGACATCTTGCGTCTTGTACTCACGATGCGGCTCCTTCTTCATCGGCCTGCGTCGGGGCCACGTCCGCGTCGGGCTGTCCGCCCACTTCGTCCACCGCCTCGTTGGCGCTCTCGGACGGAGTGGTCAGGGTCACGGAAAGGTTGAACACGTAAGGCAGCGCGGCGCTGTGCACACCGGCGCCTTCCGGCCGGGCCTCGATCACCGCCAGGCGCGGATCGGCCATCCAGCCGGCCCCCTCAAGATTGCGCATGTAGGTACTGACCCGGGCGTTGGACTGCGCGCGCCCTTCCAGGGTCAGCTTCTGGCCTTCCTGCTTGAGCGTGGTCAGCATCACCCCGTCAGGGATGGTGCGCACCAGCGCGTCAAACAGATGCACCATCTGCGAACGGCTGGCCTGCAACTCCTCGATCACTTCCTTGCGGGCCAGCAGGCGGGCGCGCTGGCGGTCAAGTTCCTCGATCTCCTTGATGGTCTCGTCGACCTGGGAAATCTGCTGGTCCAGATAACGGTTGCGGGTTTGCTGGCCCTCGATCTGGGCGTTGTAATAGCCGTTGACCAGGAACCACAGCAGCGCCCCGGCCACCACGGACAGGGCCACCATCAATCCGAATTCTTTCTGCCGCTGGGCCCGGCGCTCGGCGCGCCAGGCAAGCAGGTTGATCCTGGCCATCAGTCAAAGCTCCTGAGTGCGAGTCCGCAGGCGATCATCAACGCCGGAGCATCCTGGGCCAGCGCATGGGCCTGGACCCGCGCCCCCAGGGTCATGTGCGCCAGCGGGTTGGCCACCGTCGAAGGCACTCCGAGCTGCTCTTCCACCATTTCGGACATGCCGGGAATCGAGGCGCAGCCGCCGGCCAGCACGATCTGGTCAACGCGGTTGAACTCGCTGCCGGCATAGAAGAACTGCAGCAGCCGGCTGATCTGCTGCACCAGTGCTTCCTTGAACGGCTCCAGCACCTCGATCTCGTAGCTCTCGGGCAGTCCGCCCTGGCGCTTGGCCAGGCCGGCTTCCTCGTAGCTCAGGCCGTAGCGACGCATGACCTCGTCGGTCAGCTGCTTGCCGCCGAAGACCTGCTCGCGGTGATACAGGCTGCGGCCTTCGCGGATGATGTTGAGGGTGGTCATGGTGGCGCCGATGTCCACCAGAGCCACGATGCCGTCGTGCGGCGCGTTCAACGTTCCGGCCAGCAGGCTGAATGCGTTCTCGATCGCGAATGCCTCCACGTCGATCACCTTGGCCGTCAGCCCGCCAAGCTTGAGTGCGTCGGCGCGCGTTTCCACGTTCTCCGAGCGCGACGCTGCCAGCAGCACCTGCACCATTTCCTCGTTGCCCGGCATCGGACCGAGCACTTCGAAGTCCAGGTTCACTTCTTCGATCGGGTAGGGAATGTAGTTGACCGCTTCCAGCTCGACGGCCGACTCCATCTCTTCCTCGTCCAGGTCGGCCGGCATCGGGATGGTCTTGGTGATGATGGCCGAACCGGCAACGGCGGCCGCGGCGTGCTTGGCCTTGCTGCCGGAGCGGGCCATGGCGCGGCTGATCGCCTCGCCTACGGCTTCCACTTCGACGATGTTCTTTTCCACCACGGCATTCGGCGGCAGCGGCTCGACGGCATAGTGCTCAACGCGGTAGCGATCACCGTTGCGGGAGAGCTGCAGAAGCTTCACGGCAGTCGAGCTGATATCCACGCCCACGATTGGCGGCTGGCTTTTTGTGAATAAACCCACGAATTTCCCCTATTGTCACGGGCGCTTGAACGCGCAACGTGCCCCGACGGATTAGATAACGGACTTTTTACCCCTTGGCAACCTTGCATGAGCCCAAACCGTGGCCCAGTGCCCCCTTCTACCCGTCTTTGCCCCTGAACAGTGATCCCGACCCGTGCGGGGCAAGGCGCCCTGTCATCTATAATCCGCGCCTCTGCTGCCACTTGACCACAGGTCCGCATGCCCACCTTCAAACGCGTGTTGCGCTGGCTCGCCATAGCGGCCCTGGCCCTTGGCGTGCTCGGCGCCCTGACACTGGCCACTCTCTATTACGTCGTGTCAGCGCGCCTGCCCGATGTCCAGACCCTGCGCGACATCGAAATGCAGGAGCCATTGTACGTGTATTCCCGCGACGGACGCCTGATGGCGCTGTTCGGTGAAACGCGTCGCTACCCGGTGCAGATCGACGACGTACCGGACCAGGTCAAGCGGGCATTCATTGCCATTGAGGACGCCCGCTTCTACAGCCACCACGGGGTGGATCCCAAGGGTGTGGCCCGCGCCGTGTGGCTGCTGGCCACCACCGACGACCGGCGCGTACCGGGCGGCTCAACGATCACCCAGCAGGTGGCGCGCCAGTTCTTCCTGAGCTCGGAGTACAGCTACACCCGCAAATTCGCCGAGATGCTGCTGGCGCTGAAGATGGAGCGCGAGCTGAGCAAGGACGAGATCCTGGAGCTGTATCTCAACAAGAGTTTCTTCGGCAACCGCTCCTACGGGGTGGCCGCGGCGGCCGAGTTCTATTACGGCAAATCGCTTGATGACCTGACTCTGGAAGAATCGGCCACCCTGGCGGCGATCCCCAAGTTCCCGTCCAGCGGCAATCCGGTCACCAACCCCGAGCGCGCCAGGATCCGGCGCGACTACACCATGCAGCGCATGCGTGAGCTGGGCTATATCGACCAGGCCGCCGAGATGGCCGGCAAGGCCACGCCCATGCACGCCCGGCCGCATGAACGCCCGGTGGAGGTGTACGCACCGTACGTGGCGGAAATGGTGCGCCAGGAGATGATCGCCCGCTACGGCGGCGACGTATTGACCAAGGGCTATCACGTCACCACCACCATCGATCCCGACTACCAGGCCGCGGCTGAGCGTTCACTGCGCGACGGGCTCACCGTGTATGACCGCCGCTATGGCTGGAACGGTGCGGAGCAGTCGTTCGAACTGGCTGCCGACGAAGACGCCGCCACCGTGGCAGCGCGGCTGCGGGGTATCCCGACCCAGGCCGGGCTGCGTCCGGCGATCGTGCTGCGCAGCGGCGACGGCACCGCTGATGTGGTGATGGCCGACGGCACCGCAGTGACCCTGGATGCCAAGGCCAGCAGCTGGACCCAGCGCGCGCCATCGGCGCTGATGGAGCGTGGCGACCTGGTGCGGGTGCAGCGGATCGAAACGCCGGTCAAGCCTGCCACCGACGCCCCTGAAGATGCGCCGGCACCGCCGCCGGAAGTCAGCTACCAGCTTGGCCAGGTGCCGCGCGGACAGGCCACGCTGGTGTCCATGGAATACGACACCGGTGCGCTGCGGGCGCTGGTGGGCGGCTTCAGCTTTGCCGGGCAGAAATTCAACCGCGCCACCCAGGCGCGGCGTCAGCCGGGTTCGGCGTTCAAACCCTTCATTTTTGCGGCTGCGTTCGAGCGCGGTTTCAACCCGGCCTCGATCGTTCCTGACGCTCCGGTGGTGTTCCGCATGCGTCGCGGACAGGACTGGCGCCCACAGAACGCCGATGGCCGCTTCATGGGCCCGATGCAGCTGCGCAATGCGCTGGCGCTTTCGCGCAACCTGGTCTCGGTGCGACTGCTGGACGCGATCGGGGTGGATTACGCCCGCCGCTACATCAGCCACTTCGGGTTTGACGAATCCGAGCTGCCGCCCAACCTGTCGATCTCACTGGGCACGCCTTCGCTCACTCCGCTGGATGTCACCCGCGGTTATGCGGTGTTCGCCAACGGCGGCTTCCGCGTCACACCGTGGTTCATCGATGAAGTGCGCGACCGCAACAGCGAGCTGATCTTCAAGGAGAACCCTGCCCGCGCCTGCCGCGGCTGCGGCGGTGGCGCACGCCCGGGACAGAGCACAACGGCGGCTGCGGCGCCGTCGCACATCGTCGACGGTTTTGACTTCGGCCCGGCCACTCCGGCCCCGGCACCCGCGCCCGCACCGCCGCCGGTGGCGGCGGAATCGGAAGACGACTCCCAGGACGACTCGATCGCCCTGAATGGTGCTGACGACGATGCTGAGCTCATCCTCGCCCCAAGGGCGATCGATGAGCGCGTGGCATGGCAGCTGGTGTCGATCATGCGCGATGTCGTCCAGCGCGGCACCGGCACCGCGGCACGTTCCATCGGGCGTGAGGACGTGGGCGGGAAGACCGGCTCCACCAACGACTTCCGCGATGCCTGGTTTGCCGGCTTCGGCGGCAACCTGGCCACCTCGGTGTGGGTGGGTCGCGATGACAACCGCTCACTGGGCCGGCGCGAGTACGGCGGCCGTTCGGCGCTGCCGATCTGGATCGACTACATGGCCGCGGCACTGGAAGACCAGCCGCTGATGCCACACGAGGTCCCCGACGGGCTGGTACAGGTGAGCGTGAGCGAAGGCGGCCGACTGCTTCCGGCCGGTTCCGGCGGTCGCACCGAATACGTCAAGATCGAGGACCTGGACCGGATGGCAGCGGAGATCGACGACGGCTTTGATGATTCGATGCCGGCTGAAGAGGTGTTCGATATTTTCTGAATGCCGGGGCCCTGCCGTGCGGCACTCTCACATCGGCCGGGCTACAGTCAGGGCCTCGTGTCCTGAGGAAGTCCGCCATGTCACGTCCCCGCCAACAGGGCGCCAGCCGCACGCGTGAGCGCCGGCTGCGGCTGGCCCATGAAGCCGCCCGACTGATGAGCGAGGGCGGGATCAGCGATTTCCACCTGGCCAAGCGCAAAGCCGCCAGCCGGCTGGGGATCAACGACGACGCATCACTGCCGCGCAACAGCGAGGTCGAGGAAGCGTTGCGGGAGCACCAACGGCTGTTCCACGGTCCGGAGCAGGGCGACGCGCTGCGTCTGCGCCGGCAAGCCGCGCTGAACGCGCTGGAGTTTTTCGCCCCGTTCCAGCCGCGCCTGGTGGGACCGGTGCTGGAAGGGACGGCCGACGCCAATTCGGCGGTGACGCTGCAGCTCTATCCGGAACATGCGGAAGAGGTGCCGGTATTCCTGGACGAACAAGGCATCCCGGCAACCGAGCGCAGCCGCAGGATCCGCCTGGACCGCAGCCGCAGCGGGGACTTCCCGGTGTGGGTATTCAGCGCCGACGACCTGACGATCGACCTCACCGTGTTGCCGCAGCTGGCATTGCGCCAGGCGCCGCTGTCCAACATCGACGAAAAGCCCATGGCGCGGGCCAGCGCCGCGCAGCTGAAACTGCTGCTGGACGAGGGGAAATAAAAACGCCCCGGATGGCCGGGGCGTTTCTCAAACGATGCAGCAGCGGGTCAGCGCTTGTCGACCGGTACGTAGTCGCGCACGTCGGCGCCGGTGTAGATCTGCCGCGGGCGGCCGATCTTGGCTTCCGGATCCACCTGCTGCTCCAGCCAGTGCGCCACCCAGCCGGCAGTGCGGCCGATGGCGAACATGACGGTGAACATCTCGGTCGGGATCTTCAGCGCCTTGTAGATGATGCCGCTGTAGAAATCGACGTTCGGATACAGCTTGCGCTCGACGAAGTAGTCGTCCTTGAGCGCCGCTTCTTCCAGCTTCATCGCCACGTCCAGCAGCGGGTCGTCCACGCCCAATTCGTCCAGCACCTTGTGGGTCATCTCGCGGATGATCTTGGCGCGCGGGTCGAAGTTCTTGTACACGCGGTGACCAAAGCCCATCAGGCGGAAGCCGGAGCTGCGGTCCTTGGCCTTGGCAATGGCCGCGTCGACGTTGTCCGGCGTGCCGATCTCTTCCAGCATCTTGAGCACGGCTTCGTTGGCGCCACCGTGCGCAGGTCCCCACAGCGCGGCGATGCCGGCCGAGACACAGGCGTACGGGTTGGCACCGGTGGAGCCCACCAGGCGAACGGTGGAGGTGGACGCATTCTGCTCATGGTCGGCATGCAGGATGAACAGCAGATCCAGCGCCTTGGCCACCACCGGGTTGAGTTCAAGCTGGTCACCCGGGGCTTCGAACATCATGTGCAGGAAGCGGGTGGAGTAATCGAGCTTGTTCTTCGGGTGCGCGATCGGCCAGCCGATGGAATAGCGGTAAGCGGCGGCTGCCAGGGTCGGCATCTTGGCGATCAGCCGGATCGCGGCCATGCGCCGCTGCTCCGGATCGTTCAGATCCAGGGTGTCGTGGTAGAACGCGGACAGCGAGGCCACCGAACCGCACAGCATGGCCATCGGATGCGCATCGTGACGGAAGCCGGTGAAGAAGTTCTTCAACGCCTCGTGCATCATCGTGTGATGGGTCACGTCATGCTCGAAGCCGGCCATCTGGTCGGCCGTCGGCAGTTCGCCATTGATCAGCAGATAGGCCACTTCCAGGAAGCTTGATTTTCCGGCCAGCTGGTCGATCGGGTAGCCGCGGTACAGCAACACGCCCTCATCGCCGTCGATGTAGGTGACGGCCGACTTGCACGAAGCCGTGGCAGTGAAGCCCGAATCGTAGGTAAAGCAGCCGGTCTGCTTGGGCAGGGTGGCAATGTCGATGCAGGGATTGCCCAGGGTGCCCTTGAGCACCGGAAGGGTCACCGGCTTGCCGCCGGCGTCCAGCGAGACCTGGTCAAAATCTGACACGGTTCACTCCTATTCAGAGCGCTTCGTCATCCAGGGCCGAGGGCCGGGGAGAAGCGTGAGTTCGCGTAAGGGGGAACGGTGACCGCGGCCACCGCAACAGGCCGATTATCGCACACCGGGCGCGTGGTCCATTGCGTCGCTGGTGGAATCCGGGCCCGGAAGCGACCCTTCAGGAACGCAAACGGCCGCCCAGTGGCGGCCGTTGCGGAACACGCCCCGCACAGCGGGAACGCGGCGATTACTTGGAGTAGCGCCTGCGGAACTTGTCGACCCGGCCGCTGGTGTCAACGATCTTGTTCTGACCCGTGTAGAACGGGTGCGAAGCCGAAGAAACTTCGACCTTGACCAGCGGGTATTCGTTGCCGTCTTCCCACTTGACCGTCTCCTTCGCAGAGGAGGCCAGGGTGGAACGGGTAAGGATCTTGAAATCCGAGGTCACGTCCTGGAACACGACCTCGCGGTATTCGGGATGGATATCGGCCTTCATGGCGGCACCGGCAATACGGGGAGCCGGGCATTATAGCCCCTCTTTTCCCGCAACTGCAATCCTCCCCTACCCGGCTGCCAATGCGTCGCGAATCAGCGCTTCAAACCGCTCCTGGTCGTAGCGCATCAGGATGCGGGCATTATCGGCGACACCGGTCTGGCGCTGCCAATCCACGATCGTCATGCCGCGGCTGTGGCGGCCGTCCAGCTCCACCACCACCGGGCGTTCGGGCGTGTCCAGCGCGCCCTGCGGCTCCAGCGCCCACGCCATGGCCAGCGCGTCGGCGGCATACCAGCGCGGCCCGCGGCTGTCGGCGGACCAGCGCCGGGTGTGGCGGGAGATCGCTTCGTAGAAGTCCGCCCGCGTGGTACCTGCGGCCAACCATTGATCCACGCGCTCATGCGGCAGGCCATGCGCCACCACGGCCTCCCAATCGGCGAGATCCAGGTTGGGAAAGGCCTCGAACACGATGTGCGCGGCTTCCGGATCAAAAGCGATGTTGAACTCCGCCGCCGGGGTGATGTTGCCGCGCGCGGTCACCGCTCCGCCCATCACCACCAGCCGCTTGATCCGCTGCGGCAGGGTGGGATCCAGGCGCAGCGCCAGGGCCAGGTTGGTCAATGGTCCCAGCGCAACCAACAGCAGCTGACCGGCATGGGCGTGGGACTGGCGCAGGATCGCCAGCGCCGCGTGCTCCGCGTCAGCCTGTAGCGTCGCCGGCGCATAGCCGACGTCACCAAAGCCATCCTTGCCGTGCACGGCAGCCGCATCCACGGCCGGATGTACCAGCGGCGTGGCCGCACCGGCGTGCACCGGCACCTGCACGTCGCACAGTTCCACCAGCTTGAGCGCGTTGGCCACCGTGTGATCCAGCCCCACGTTGCCGGCGGCCACGGTGAGCCCAACCACCTCGTGCCCGGGGTGGTTGAACGCCATCAGCAGGGCCAGGGCGTCATCCACGCCCGGGTCGGTATCGATCAGAAGGGGAATGCGTTCGTCCATGGGTCAATGTCCTCCACGCGGCGCTGCGCCGCGTCCAATAGGTTTCTCAAGCGCCAGCGTACCGTGCGGCGCTGCCGATCCAGCGATCAACCAGACGATCGGCCATCTCCGGTCGCTCATGCAGCAGACGGTCGGCCAGCCGCTGCACCTCGGGCAACAGATCCGCGTCGCGCACCAGGTCGGCCACCCTGAAGGCAGCCAGCCCGGTCTGCCGCGTCCCCAGCAGTTCACCGGGCCCACGCAGCGCCAGGTCACGCTCGGCAATCATGAAGCCGTCCGTGGTCTCGCGCATGGTTTCCAGCCGCTGCCGGGCCATCTGTGACAGCGGCGACTGGTACAGCAGCACACAGCTGGACGCCTCGCTGCCCCGCCCTACCCGGCCGCGCAGCTGGTGCAGCTGGGACAGGCCCAGGCGCTCGGCGTTTTCCACGATCATCAGCGAGGCGTTGGGCACATCCACGCCCACTTCGATCACCGTCGTGGCCACCAGCAGATCAATCCCGCCCTCCTTGAAGCGGCGCATGGTGTCCTGCTTTTCGGCGGCCTTCATGCGCCCGTGCACCAGCCCGACGCGCAGGCCCTGAAGGGCGCCGGTGAGCAATTCAAACGTTCCCTGCGCCGCCTGCGCCACCACCTCGTCGCTTTCATCGATCAGGGTGCAGACCCAATAGGCCTGGCGGCCCTGGGCGCACGCGGCGCGGATGCGTTCGATCAGCTCCGGGCGGCGCTCTGCGCTCAGCACCACGGTCTGCACCGGCGTGCGCCCGGGCGGCAGCTCATCGATCGCGGACACATCCAGATCGGCGTAGGCGGCCATGGCCAGGGTGCGCGGGATGGGTGTGGCCGTCATCACCAGCTGATGTGGGACCTGGCCGGCCGCCGCCCCCTTGTCGCGCAGCGCCAGCCGCTGGTGTACGCCGAAGCGATGCTGCTCGTCGATGATCGCCAGGCCCAGACCATCGAATGCGACGCCTTCCTGCATCAGTGCGTGAGTGCCCACCACCACCTGTGCACGTCCATCGGCCACTTCTTCCAGGGTGCGTGCGCGCTCCCTGGCTGGCAGCTTGCCGGCCAGCCAGGCCACCCGCACGCCAAGCGGTTCGAACCACTGGCGAAAGGCGGCATGGTGCTGTTCGGAGAGCAGTTCGGTGGGCGCCATCATCGCCACCTGGTGGCCGGACTCCACCCCGGCGGCAGCCGCCAGCGCGGCCACCACGGTCTTGCCGCTGCCCACGTCGCCCTGCACCAGACGCAGCATCGGAACCGGCCGGGCAATATCCCCAAGCACCTGGGCCAACACCCGCTCCTGGGCACCGGTCAGGGCAAAGGGCAAGCTGGAGCGCAGTCGGGAACCAAGATCTCCGTTGCCCGCAAGCATGGGCGCAGCGTGCTGTTGCTGGGCGATACGGTGGCGGCGCAGGCTCAGGTGATGGGCCAGCAGCTCTTCCAGGATCAGGCGCCGCTGCGCGGGATGGGCAACCGCCAGCAGCGCACTGACATCCGCATCAGCCGGCGGCCGGTGCACGGTCAGCAAGGCCTCGCGCAGCGGCGGCAGCCCGCGCGACTGCAGCTCATCGGCGGGCAGCGATTCCAGCGCCTGATCATCCGGCAGACGGTCCAGCGCGTGACCGATCATCCGCCGCATCACAGCCGGGCCGATGCCCTCGATCTGTGGATACACCGGGTGCAGCCGCTCATCCAGCGCCCCGCCATCCTCAGTGCCCAGCAGCCGGTAGCTGGGGTGCACCATCTCCAGCCCGTGCAGGCCAGGTCGCGGCGTGCCATAGCAGCGCAGCCGCTCGCCCACCCGGAACTGCGCAGCCTGCGCCGCGCGGAAGTGGAAAAACCGCAGGACCAGTGATGTGCGCGAGCCGTCGCCGATGGCCACCCGCAGGGTGGGCCGGTAGCGGAAGCCACGCTCCACCGCCTCGACGACGCCTTCCACCTGGCACGCGACGCCGGACTGCAGGTCCCGGATCGGCACGATCCGGGTGCGGTCTTCATATTGGCGCGGCAGCTGGGCCCACAGGTCCTGCAGGGTCAGCAGGCCGCGGGAAGCCAGTCTTTCTGCGGTTTTTGCGCCGACGCCCGGCAGGGACGACAGCAGCTGCGCAGCGGGATCGACAGGGTTCAGTCCAGCACCATCACCGCATCGACTTCGAACGCCACGCCCTTGGGCAGGCCCGCCACCTCGATGGTGGAACGCGCCGGATAGGGTGCGCTGAAGTATTCGGACATGACCGAATTGACCACGGCGAACTCGCCCAGGTCGGTCAGGTACAGGCCCAGGCGCATGATGTCGTCCAGGGTGCCGCCGGCCTCTTCGGCCACGGCCTTGAGGTTGTCGAAGGCGCGCCGCGTCTGGGCCTCGATGCCGCCTGGCACCACCTCGCCGGTGGCCGGATCAAGCGGGATCTGGCCCGAGAAGTAGACGGTGTTGCCGCTGCGCACGGCCTGTGAGTAGGGGCCGATCGCGGCGGGCGCGAGTTCGGTATTGATCGGGGTACGGGCCATCAGGCGCTCCAGATGAAGTCATCCCCCGATGATAGTAGGAGCGCGCCCGGCGTGCTGCTACAGGCGCTGGATACCGTGCACGACGCTCAGCCGGCGCACCCTGCGGATCACTTCCGCCAGGTGCTTGCGGTCGCGCACCTCGATCGAGAAGCGGATCGCAGCCACGTTGGTGTCACGCTCCAGATAGTCGACGCCGTCGATGTTGGACTCCACCCGGGCGATGGCTGCCGCCACCTGCGCCAGCACACCCGGTCGATTCTCCACCTCCACCCGCAGGCTGCTGCTGTAGTCGCCCGCCACCTCCCGATCCCAGCCGATTCCCACCCAGCGATCGGGCGACTTGCGGTATTCGGCCACGTTGGGGCATTCGATCCTGTGCACCACGATGCCCTTGCCAGCGGTGTGGTAGCCCATGATGTCGTCGCCCGGGATCGGCAGGCAGCAGTTGGCAAAGGTGATGACGCCGCGCTCGTTGCCGGTGATCAGAATGCGTTCCCCGGGGCCCGCGGACTGGACGGTGGCAAACAGATCCTTGCTCTCGCCACTGCCCTGGACCAGGGTCTGCGCCACCTGGTTGGGCATGCGATTGCCCAGCGCGATGTCCGCCAGCAGCTCTTCCAGGCGCCGATAGCGCAGTTCCGCCAGATAGGCGTCCAGCCGGTCCGGGGGCAGCCGCTCGAGCGAGCTGCCAAGGCTTTCCAGCGCCCGGTCCAGCATGCGGTGGCCCAGCTGCACGGCATCCTCGTGCTCGAGCTGTTTGAGCTGCTGGCGGATGGCGGTACGCGCCTTGCCGGTCGCCACGAACTCCAGCCACTGCGGCTTGGGCGCAGCCGACTTGGCCGTGATCACTTCCACCTGCTGTCCGCTGGACAGCCGGGTGCGAAGCGGGATCAGGCGCCGGTCTACCCGCGCGGCCACCGCCCGGTTGCCCAGATCGGTGTGCACTGCGTAGGCGAAATCGATCGCAGTGGCATTGCGCGGCAGCGACAGGATGTCGCCCTTGGGCGTGAACAGATACACCTCGTCCGGGAACAGGTCGACCTTGACGTTCTCCAGGAATTCCAGCGACGAGCCCGTCGCCTGCTGCGACTCAAGCAGGCTGGAAATCCACGAATGGGCACGTATCTGCGCACTCGTGGGCGCGCCGCCATGTTTGTACGCCCAGTGCGCCGCGATTCCGCGCTCGGCGATCAGGTCCATTTCCTCGGTCCGGATCTGAACCTCGATCGGCGAGCCGTACGGACCGAACAGCACCGTGTGCAGCGACTGATAGCCGTTGGCCTTGGGAATGGCAACGAAATCGCGGAAGCGCCCGTCCACCGGCTTGTACACCGAATGCACCACGCCCAGTGCGTGGTAGCAGTCCGGCACGGTGCCCACGATGACCCGGAAGCCGAACACGTCCATCACCTGCTTGAACGACTTCGCCTCGGCCTGCATCTTGGTGTAGATGCTCCACGGCGATTTGACCCGGCCCACCAGCCGGTATTCCAGGCCTTGGTTGGTCAGCCGCTGGGCCAGCTGCGCCTCGATCCTGGCCAACGCCTCGCGGCGTACCAGCGGCTGCGAGCGGATGCGCTTTTCAAGCACCGCGTGGCGCACCGGATGCAGCGCGCGGAAGCCCAGGTCCTGCAGCTCGCTCTTGATTGCGTTCATGCCCAGTCGCTGTGCGATCGGCGCATAGATTTCCAGCGTCTCGCGGGCGATCCGCTCGCGCGCCTCGCTGGTCTGCGCACCCAGGGTGCGCATGTTGTGCAGCCGGTCACCCAGCTTGATCAGGATCACGCGCAGGTCGCGAGCCATCGCCAGCATCATCTTGCGGAAGCTTTCCGCAGTGGCTTCCTGACGGCTGCTGAAATGCAGCTTGTCCAGTTTGGTGACCCCATCCACCAGCTCGGCAACGGTCTCGCCGAACTCGCTGGCCAGCTCCTCACCGGTCAGCGGGGTGTCCTCGATGGTGTCGTGCAGGATCGCCGCCACCAGCGTTTCCAGATCGACCTTCAGCTCGGCAAGCACCTTGGCCACCGCAACCGGGTGGGTAATGTAGGGCTCGCCCGACTTGCGCATCTGCCCTTCATGGGCACAGACGCCCACCGCCCACGCCCGGCGCAACACCAGCCGCTGGCTGTCATCAAGGTAGCTGGCCGCCTGCTCCAGCTCGCGCACGTAACCGGGCAGCGCCTCGTCAGCCGGCGTTTCGATCCGGTGAATGGCCAGTGGGGTCGAAGTCATATCCCCAGCGTAGCCGGGGAATCCGCAATGGGGAATGGGCAATCGCGCCCGGGCCGGATGCAGCCGCCGCGCCGGAAAACAAAAAGCCCCGCTTCAAGCGGGGCCTTTGTGTTCGCGGACTGCGCCGCGACAAATGCGCGCAAGGGTCAGGCGCGCATGGTTGGATCAGGCGTCGTCGCCCTTGGCTTCTTCGTCGGCGACCACTTCGGCGGCGGCCCACTCCAGTGCTTCGCGCTCCTTGCGCTCGCGCTCGGCCTTGTCCACGGCTTCGATATAATCGTTGTCGATCGCACGCGCGGCAATTTCGCGCAGCGCAAGGACGGTCGGCTTGTCATCGTTGCCGGTGTTGTCGATCTGCGCTTCGACGCCGTTGGCCAGCTGGCGGGCGCGCTTGGCGGCCATCATGACCAGTTCGAAGCGGTTGTCGACCACTTCCATGCAATCTTCCACGGTAATACGGGCCATACGGGCTCCCGGCGACCCTTGGGCCGCGCGAATGTTGGGGACAGGACCGAACACTTTACCGGAAATACGATCCGCGACGCAAGCGGGCGCCTTTCAAATCAATGGCTTGAGCCTTCACAACGCCCGCAATCGTTCACTCTTCCTGCAGCAGCGCCTTCAACAGCTGGCCGTGGCGCTGCTGCTGCTGCACGCGGCGCAGGCGGCTGGCGACGAAGATCGCGCACATTTCATCCACCGCCACGTCGAAATGTTCGTTGACGATCAGGTAGTCGAATTCGTCATGACGGGCCATTTCGTCGCGCGCCGCGGCCAGGCGCCGGGCGATGACCTCGTCGCTGTCCTGGCCACGCTTGCGCATCCGCTCTTCGAGCGCCGCGCGCGACGGAGGCAGGATGAAAACACCCACCGCGTCAGGCACCTGGGCACGGACCTGGCGTGCGCCCTGCCAATCGATCTCCAGCAGCACATCGCGGCCGGCGGCCAGCTGCGGTTCCACCGACTGCTTGGCCGTGCCCTTCAGGTCCCCATGCACGCGTGCGTGTTCGAAAAACTCGCCCGCTTCGACCATGCGTTCGAATTCGGCCTCATCCACGAAGTGATAGTGCTGGCCGGTCTGCTCACCCGGCCGCGGCGGCCGCGAGGTGAACGAAATCGACAGGCTCACCGCGGGGTCCCGCGCCAGGCAGGCGTTGACGATGCTGGATTTGCCCGCCCCCGAAGGCGCGGCAACGATGAACAGCGTTCCGCGCATGCCGTCACTCAAGGTTCTGCACCTGCTCGCGGATCTGGTCGATCAATACCTTCAGCTCCACCGCCGCCTGCGAGGAACGCCGATCCACTGATTTCGAGCCCAGGGTATTGGCTTCCCGGTTGAACTCCTGCAGCAGGAAATCCAGCCGCCGGCCGACCGGGCCGTCCTGAGCCAGCACCCGGCCGATCTCGTCAATATGACTGTCCAGCCGATCAAGTTCTTCGTCCACGTCAAGCTTCTGCAGCCAGAGCACCAGCTCCTGCTCCAGGCGACCCGGATCCAGTGGCTGGGCCAGGTCGGCCACGCGCGCCTCGAGCCGATCACGCAGGCCCTGGCGAATGCCGGGGATCATGGTGCGCACCTCGCCCACGATCCGGGCAATGCCTTCCACCCGCTCCCGGATCACCGTGGCCAGCTTCTCGCCTTCGCGCTCACGCGCCGCCAGGAACTGGGCCAACACCTCGTCCAGCAGCGACAGCGCGTCGGCCTTCAGGCCTTCCGCGTCCACCGCCACTGTCTGCATCACGCCCGGCAGCTGCAGCAGCCCGGTGACATCCGTGGTCAGTCCCGGGAAGCGGCCCTGCAGCGCCTGCGCCAGGCCGGCCAGCTGCTCCAGCGCCGCTTCGTTCACACCCAGCGACTGGGTGGACTCGGTGCGCAGCCGGATCACCAGATCCAACTTGCCGCGGGTCACTGAGGCGGCCACCCGCTCGCGCAGCGCGGGCTCCAGCGCGCGCAATTCATCCGGCAGGCGCGTGCCCAGCTCGAGGAAACGGTGGTTGACCGCGCGCAGCTCGCAGCCGAGCGTGCCCCAGGCGGTGCTGCGTTCAGCCGCGGCGTAGGCGGTCATGCTTCTGGTCATTGCTGGCAAAGGTTTTCGACGGACGCGCAGTATGCCATTGCGCGGCGCCCCGACGCCCCGCAATGGCGGCTGCTAGACTGCCCCGCCCCCATTTATATGCTGCCCATGACCTCTATCCAGCGTCCCAGCGGCCGCGCTCCCGACCAGCTGCGCGAAGTGCGCCTGGAGCGTGGTTTTACCCGTCACGCCGAAGGTTCGGTGCTTGTTTCGTTCGGCGATACCCGGGTGCTGTGCACCGCCAGCGTTGAAGAACGCGTGCCGGGCTTCCTGCGCGGCAAGGGCGAAGGCTGGATCACCGCCGAATACGGCATGCTGCCGCGCGCCACCCACACCCGCAACGATCGCGAAGCCGCCCGCGGCAAGCAGGGCGGACGGACGCTGGAAATCCAGCGTCTGATCGGCCGCTCGCTGCGCGCCTGCGTGGATCGCGCAGCGCTGGGTGAGCGCACCATCACCCTGGACTGCGACGTGCTGCAGGCCGACGGCGGCACCCGCACCGCGGCCATCACCGGCGCCTACGTGGCCCTGGTGGATGCGGTGCGCAGCCTGATGAAGCAGCGCAAGATCCTGCGCGACCCGCTGTACGGTGCGGTGGCCGCGGTTTCGGTGGGCCAGTACCGCGGCGTGCCGGTGCTGGACTTGGACTATGCCGAAGACAGCGACTGCGATACCGACATGAACGTGGTCATGAACGACGGCGGTGGCTTCATCGAACTGCAGGGCACGGCCGAAGGCCATGCGTTCCGCCGCGACGAGCTTGATGCGATGGTGGCATTGGCCGAAGGCGGGATCCGCCAGCTGTTCGAACTCCAGGCCCAGGCGCTGGCCGCCAAGTGAAGCTGGTCCTGGCCAGCAACAACGCCGGCAAGCTGGCGGAGTTCAGCCGACTGCTGGAGGGCAGCGGCCTGCAGGTTCTGCCACAGGCGGAATTCGGCGTGACTGACGCCGAGGAAACCGGCCTGACCTTTGTTGAGAACGCTCTGCTCAAGGCCCGGCATGCTGCCCGGGCCACCGGGCTGCCGGCGCTGGCCGATGACTCGGGGCTGTGCGTGGACGCCCTTGGCGGAGCCCCGGGGCTGTATTCGTCCCGTTACGCGGGGCAAGACGCTGATACGGCGGCCAACGTCATCAAGCTGCTTCACGCGCTGCAGGATGTGCCGGAAGCCCGCCGCAGCGCGCGCTTTCACTGCGCGCTGGTGCTGCTGCGGCATCCGGAGGATCCGCAGCCACTGATCGCCGAGGGCAGCTGGGAAGGCCGAATCCTGCCCGCACCGCGCGGCAGCCACGGCTTCGGCTACGACCCGGTATTCCTGGATCCGAAGCACGGCCTGAGCGCTGCCGAACTGGATCCGGCGACCAAGAACCGCATCGGCCACCGCGGCCGCGCCCTGGAGCAGCTGCGCCAGCGCCTGCCCGGCTTCCTGGCGTAGGAGCGGCCACGCGGCCTCTCACGCAGGCCCGACCCCTTTACAATAGTGGGATGCTGATCACACCGCCCCTGACCCTGTACGTGCACCTGCCCTGGTGCGTGCGCAAGTGTCCGTACTGCGACTTCAACTCGCACCAGGCGCGCGGTGAGCTGCCGTTCGATGCCTATGTGGACGCGCTGCTGGCCGATCTGGACCATGATCTGCCGCTGGTCTGGGGCCGTCCGGTGCATGCGGTGTTCTTTGGCGGCGGCACCCCCAGCCTGTTCCCGCCCGCTGCCATTGATCGATTCCTGCAGGGTGCCGCGGCCCGGCTGCGCTTCATGCCGGGGCTGGAAATAACTCTGGAGACCAACCCGGGTACCGCCGAGCACGGCCGTTTTCCCGACTACCTGGCCGCCGGCGTGAACCGGCTCAGCTTCGGCATCCAGAGCTTCGATGACGGCTGTCTGCAGCGACTGGGCCGGATCCACGACAGCGTCCAGGCCGAAGCGGCCGTCAAGCAGGCGCAGGACTCCGGTTTCGACAACTTCAACCTGGATCTCATGTACGCCCTACCCGGCCAGGACCTGGCCATGGCCGAATACGACATCGAGCGGGCCATCGCACTGGACCCGACGCACATTTCGCACTACCAGCTCACCCTGGAACCCAACACGCTGTTCGCCGCGAGGCCGCCTTCGGGAATCCCCGACGATGACCTGGCCTGGTCGATGCAGGATGCCTGCCAGGCCCGCCTGGCGGCAGCCGGTTATCAGCACTATGAGATTTCCGGCTATGCCCGGCCCGACCGGCAGTGCGCGCACAACCTCAACTACTGGCGCTACGGCGACTATCTGGGGATCGGTGCCGGCGCCCACGGCAAGCTGACCCTTGGCTCGGAACAGACGATCCTGCGGCGCTGGAAGCTCAAGCACCCGACCGCGTGGCTGTCCGTGGCCGGCACCGATGCGGCCATCGGCGGCGATGAGCGGGTGGCGCCGTCGCAGCGGCCGTTCGAGTACGCACTGAACGTATTGAGACTCAAGGAAGGCTTCCGGTTGGAAGATTTCGAAGCGCGCTGCGGCCTTGACCGCAGCGTGATTTCCGAACCGCTGGATCGTGCCCGCCGCAACGGCTGGCTGCATGAGCAGGGCGACCGTATCGTCACCACCGCACTTGGGGAGCGCTTTGCCAATGACATCATGGAACTGTTTCTGCAGGACGAACCTGCCGACGACTGCAGCCAGGCCGCGCAGTAAGGGAGGGATCCGCAATGGCGTTCAACACCCCGGCTTCTGATCAGCCAGTGCGGGCCAGCCTCGCCACGGCAGACCTCCCCGATCGCGTGCGCCGCACCCTGGACCGGGCGCTGATGATGCTGTCCGACGACCTGGACCGCGGCATGGAGCGGCTGCTGCTGGAATACGAGCGCGAGCTGTTCCGGCTCGCCGATCAGGCCCGCCACCCCACGCTTCAATCGAACTACATGCAGGCCTTGCACACCTTTCGACTCAACCGTGCCGACCTGCTGCCACAGTTCATGATCGAGGTGGAGTCCGCCCTGGCAGGACTGCGTTCATCGCCCGTGCCGCAGCCAACCACACCCGCTGATGACGCCGCGCCTAGTTTTCGCAATCTCAGCCTGGTCGACGAATCGGTCATGGATGAAGACACCGCCCTGCGCGAGGTGGCCAGCCGCCAGGAAGGGCGTTCCACGCTGGCACTGCACCTGCTGGGCCAGCGCTTTGGCGTGCTGGCAGGGGCGCCGGCGTTCGATTCCACTCGCATGCCCCTGGGCCCCCACGCCCTGTGCAGGGCAATCCGTACCGCGGCCGTCGCGCTGGAAATCACCCACGATGCCCGGTTGTTGCTCTACCGCATGTTCGACCGCGAGCTGACGGCAAGCTATCCGCAGCTGCTGGACCGGCTGAACCAGCTGTTGGCTGACGAGGGCATCCTGCCGTCCCTCACCTTCGTGCCGATCCGCGGCAGCAGGCCAGCGCCGACCGCTGCGGCCCGGGCCAACCCTGATCCAGACGATCCCGCACCCGCTGCAACCGGCTCGGAACGCCGCGCGTCGGGCCCGCGGCCCCACACCGCCTGGCTGGGAGAGGCGCCCGCCGCGGACACCCGGGACGACGACGAGTCCGCCTTCGCCATGCTCCGGCAGCTGCTTTCGGGCCGCCGCGAGCTGATCGGCAAGCTGCGCGCGGAGACAGCGCCCGAGAGCCGTCAGCAGCTGAGCACCAGCGACCTGACCCAGGCCCTGCAGGGGCTGCAGGCCCTGCCGGCGGCCAGCCGCGGCAACCTGGCAGAAATCAAACGGACCGTGCTGGCACGGGCGCGGCAGCAGCATGGCCAGGGGGCGGCGCTCCTGCCGGAGGACAACGACACCTTTGAACTGGTCGGCCTGCTCTACGACCGGATTGAAAGCGAAATCCGCAGCGATGCACCCACCGCTCCACTGGTGCGCGATCTGCAGCTGCCCTTGCTCCGCCTGGCGCTGCGCGACCGGGGTTTCTTCCTGCACCCGGCTCATCCTGCCCGCCAGCTGTTCAACACCGTTGCCGAGAGTGCCGCCCGCTGGAGCGACCAGGAAGAGATCGACCCGGCCTTCGCACAGACCCTCAGCCAGACGGTGGAAGAGGTTGTCAGCGGCCAGGATGATGATCCGGCTGTCTTCTCGCGGGCCAATGAGAATTTGCAGCAGCAGGTGCATGCCCAGGTCCGCAAGGCAGAAACCCTCGAAAAGCGCCATATCGAGGCCGCCCGGGGCAAGGAGAAGCTGGAGGCCGCCAAGCTGCAGGCAGCCCAGGTACTGGAACAGACCGTGGGCGACAAGCGTCTGCCGCGATTCGTGCGGGCGCTGCTCAGCCAGGCCTGGACCGATGTGCTCACCCTCACCCTGCTGCGCCAGGGCGAGGATTCGGAAGCGTGGCGGAACCAGCTCGATGCCACCGCGCAGATCGTGCAGGCCTGTGCCCACGAGGGCGGGCCGGCCGTCCCCGAACTGACCGGACTGGTGGAATCATCGCTCAGCCAGGTGGGCTATCACGCCGAGGAAGCGGCGGTGATCGCCCAGCGTCTGACCGGCAACCTCGACGACAACGAGGAAGACCCCACATCGCGCACCGAGCTGGCGATGAAGCTCAAGGCACGCGTGCGCCTGGGCGAGGAGAAGGTTCGCGAAAAGAAGGCGCCGCTGCCCGCCCGCACCACGCTGGAGCAGACCCACTACGACCAGCTGCGCGTACTGCCGTTCGGCAGCTGGATCGAGTTCGTCACCAACCAGCAGGGCGATACGGTCCGCCGGCGCCTGTCCTGGTACAGCCGCATCACCGACAATGCGCTGTTCGTGAACCAGCGGGGCCAGCGCGTGGCTGAGCAGAGCCTGGACAGCCTGGCCCGGCTGATGGCCGCCGACCAGGCACGCCTGGTCACCGCCGAGCGCGGGCGACTGGTTGACCGGGCCTGGCAGACGGCGATCAGCGCACTGCGCAGCTTCGCCGGCCGCAGCGCCAACCCGACCACCACAGAGGGCTCCGCATGATGCAGGACTTCAGGCGCTCCAGGCGCCGCAAGGCACATCACCCCATCCCGGTCAGCGACGCCATGACCGGCCAGGTGGTCGGCAACATCGGCAACCTGTCCGAATCGGGCATGCTGCTGATGGCCAGCGTGCCACTGGTCAACGATGCGCTGTACCAGCTCTGCTTCTCGCTGCCCGGCAAGGACGGCCAGGATGGCCAGGCGACGGCGCTTGAACTGGGCGCGCACCTGCTGTGGTCCGACCAGGCCAGCGCGCCCGGCCAGCACTGGATCGGATTCCGCTTCATCGGACTGGGCGAGAAGCAGCTGGCCCGCCTGCGCAGCTGGGTCAACACCCCCGGAAGCCAGTACGCCTGAGGCGCGGTTTGGGCAGTCCCGGCGATTGGGAGACAATGGGTCCTTTCAAACCGGTCCCCCTGCCATGACATCAAACCCCGCCCAGCTCTATCAGCACCATCTGCAGGTCCTGCAGGAGCGCGCCGCCGTTGCGCTCGAACGCGGCGGTTTCGATCATCTGGTGGTGCCCAGCGGAACCCTGCTCTACCACCTGTTCGACGATCGCGATTACCCCTATGCGGTCAACCCGCAGTTCAAGGCCTGGGCGCCGCTGACGTCCAATCCCGGCAGCTGGCTGGTGGTGACGCCTGGCGAACGGCCGAAGCTGGTGTATCTGCAGCCGTTCGATTACTGGCACGTGGTGCCCGAAGAGCCGTCGGGCTACTGGGCCGGTCATTTCGACATCGTGGTGATCCGCGAGCCGGAACAGGCGCTGGAACATCTGCCCGGTGATCCTGCCCGCTGCGCCATCCTCGGCGAACCGCAAAGCACGCTGGGCGGCTTCGCGCCCAACAACCCGGACCCGGTGCTGCAGTACCTGGACTACCACCGCGCGTTCAAGACGCCGTACGAAATCGAGATGCTGCGCAAGGCCAACCGCCGCGGCGTGCGCGCACACCGCGCAGCCGAACGTGCGTTCCGCGCCGGCGCCAGCGAGTTCGGCATTCACCTGGCCTACTGCCAGGCCGCCGGCCAGGACGCCAATGACCTGCCCTACGGCAATATCGTTGCGCTCAACCAACACGCCGCCGTGCTCCACTACACCGAACGTGACCGGGTGCCGCCAGCGGCGCTGCACAGCTTCCTCATCGACGCCGGTGCCGCCCACGCCGGCTACGCCGCCGACATCAGCCGCACCTACGCCAGCGACACCGGCAGCGAGTTCCAGGCCCTGATCGACGCGGTCGACCGTGCCCAGCAGGACTTGAACGCCCGCTTCACCGCCGGCGCCGACTTCCGCCAGGTGCACGTGGATGCGCACCTGGTCCTGGCCGGGGTGCTGAAGGACTTCGGCGTGCTGCGCACCAGCCCGGAGGCGGCGCTGGAGACCGGCGTGAGCGCGGCCTTCTTCCCGCATGGGCTGGGCCACGGTATCGGCCTGCAGGTGCACGACGTGGCCGGCTTTGCCGCCAGCGACGCCGGCGGCCGCATCGACACGCCCGACGGCCATCCGTTCCTGCGCTTCACCCGCGTGCTGGAGCCGGGGATGGTGATGACCAACGAGCCGGGCGTGTATTTCATCGACATGCTGCTGGACAAGGTCCGCAACGGCGCGCATGCCGACAGCGTGGACTGGGAGCGGATCGAAGCGTTCCGCCCCTACGGCGGCGTGCGCATCGAGGACGACCTGGTGATTACCGACGGCGAACCGGTGAACCTGACGCGCGAGGAATTCGACGCAGTCTGATCCGACTGGCAGCTGCCCGAAGCTCAGCTCCGGGCAGCTGCCATGAATGCTTCCACCTCGTCCGCACTGCGGGCGAGGTGCGTGGTCAGCACCTCGTGTCCTTCCCGGGTGACCAGCACGTCATCCTCGATACGGATCCCGATCCCGCGCCACTTTTCATCCACATCGGTGGCGTCGGGGGGCACGTAGATCCCCGGCTCAATGGTGAACACCATGCCCGGCTCGAGCAGCCGCGGCTCGCCGTCGATCCTGTATTCGCCCACGTCATGCACGTCCAGGCCCAGCCAGTGCCCGGACTTGTGCGGATAGAAGCGGCGATAGCTGCCCCGGGCCAGCACTTCCTGCAGCTGCCCCTTGAGCAGGCCCAGCGCCAGCATGCCCTCGGCCAGGACCCGGACGGTGGTTTCATGCAGCGTTTCAAACGCAACGCCTGGCCGTGCCTCTGCAAGCGCCGCGGCCTGGGCCAAATGGACCAGATCGTGCAGTGCACGCTGGGCAGGACTGAACTCACCGCTGGCAGGAAACGTGCGGCTGATGTCGGCGGCGTAGCCCGCGTACTCGGCACCGGCGTCGATCAGCACCAGGTCCCCCGCTGCAATACGCGCCCGGTTTGCACCGTAATGCAGCACGCAGCCGTTGGCACCAGCGCCCACGATGCTTTCATAGGCCGCCTGGCCGCCGTGGCGACGGAACGCGTACTCCAGTTCGGCCTGCAGCTCGTATTCGTACATGCCGGGCTGCACGGCACGCATTGCCGCAGCATGCGCACGCACGCTGATCGCCGCAGCACGGCGCATCAGTACCAGCTCCTCCCGGGTCTTGAACAGCCGCATCTCATCCAACAGGTGGCCAAGCTCGAGAAACTCGTGCGCGGCCTGTGCACGCACCGGCACCTGGGCCTGCACCTGCTTGAACCAGCCGATCAGCTTGAGGTCGAAATCCTCGTTGCGCCCGAAGTGGTGATACACCCGCGGTCTGCCCTCCAGCAGTCCGGGCAGGATCTCGTCCATGTCGTCGATCGGGTAGGCGTCATCCATGCCCAACGCGTCCACCGCGCCCTCCGGCCCCAGCCTTGGACCGTCCCACCCTTCGCGCACCGGATCGCGCTCACGGCAAAACAGCAGGCACTGGCCATGGCGACGCCCGGGCACCAGCACCAGCACCGCATCCGGCTCGGCAAAACCGGTCAGGTACCACAGATTCGAATCCTGCCGGTAGGCGTGGAACGTGTCCCCGCTGCGCACCCGCTGCGGCGCCGCCGGCACAATCACGATGGCATCTTCACCGGCCATCGCCATCAACTGCCTGCGGTGGCGCTCATGGACCGCAGGCGGTATCCCGGCCAGCGGACGCAGGGCGGGACCGGAATCCCTGACTCGACTCATGCCAACGAGGCCTTCAGTTGAAGCTCTGTCGATGGCGCGGCCCAAGCGCACAGTCCCCATGCAGCAGCAGCGCCGCCACCCGCACGAACTCCTGGATCTCCGCCAGCGCCTGCTCGTCGTCTTCGTCACCCTCTTCCTGCGGTGCCGCGGCGGCCAGGCGGGCGATATCAACCAGCGCTTCGCTGCCTTCCTCCGAGACCGGCGGATCCTTGCCCGCCGCCAGTCCGAAGCCTCCCAGAAATCCGCGGCACCAGTCGAACAGCGCCAGGGTCCGCTCATACAGCGGCTCCGACGCCGCGGGCAGCAGCAGGTTGAAATCGAACTCGGGATCCTCGATCTGCGACGCCGTGGCCTCGCGCATCCGCTCCAGCCCCCGATCGGGCGTTGGCGCCCCCTCATCGGCCAACACCTGGCCCAGCCAGCCGGGGCCAATGTCACCGCCACCGGCAAGCCATCCGCTGAGGTTTCCGTGCAGTTCGAAAGCGCTGACCGCCAGTCCAAGACTGCGGATCGAGTCCTGCACTTCGGCGACGGGAGGAAGAGTAGCGGTCATTGTTTCGGCCACTTTTTGAAGGGTCTGCAGTCTAACAACCCGGGCCCGCCGTCGCGCTTGTTGCCGAGGGCCCGCCGCGCCTAAACTCGACTGGGGCACTGCATGCTTGCAGTGCGGGGGAACAACGTGCTGATCGATCCTGCAGATCCGCTGCTGTCAGGCGTCGTCATGTTTTTGCTGACGCTGTTGGCAGGAGCGCTGCTGGCAATGCTGCTCCTGCGCCAGCGGCGTCGCGCGCGCCAGCAGCTGGACCTGCTGGCAGAGCGGGAGGAGCGGCTGAAAATGGCCCTCTGGGCCACCGGTGAGCACTACTGGGAATACGACGTCGGCACGCGGCGCGTGCGCGTGCTGCAAATCGAGCCGGAAGGCCCGGCCGACGTCATGCACGAGCGGGTGATGCCGGTCGGCGCCCTGATCCATCCCGACGATTTCCAGGCTGCGACACGCAGCATGCAGGCCTGTCTGGATGGCACCGCCCGAAGCGTCGTAGTGGAGGTGCGCATCATTCTTGATGACGATGAGCCGGTATGGATCCGGGCGGCCGGCCGTGTCGTGGCCCGCGGAGAAAGCGGTGCTCCGATCCGCGTGGCCGGCACCGCCAGGGACATCAGCCGCAGCCATCAGACCCAGCGCGAACGCCGGATTGCCGCCCAGGTCCTGCGCAGCATGGATGAGGCCGTATCGGTCGTGGATGAGAATTTCGACTTCATCTCGGTCAACCCGGCGTTCTCCCGCATTACCGGATACCAGGGTCAGGAGGTCATCGGCCGCAGCGCCGCCCTGCTCGACAGCCACCAGCACGATCACGCGTTCTATCAGCATGTGCGCCGGCAGATCGCCAGCAAGGGGCATTGGAAAGGGGAAATGTGGCAGCGCCGCAGGGACGGGGAGGAATTCCTGTGTCATCTGGTGAGCAATGCCGTGACCACGAATGAGGCGGGGCAAAAGCAGTACGTCACCGTCCTCAGCGATATCACCCAGCAGAAGCGTGCCGAGCAGGAACTGCGCTACCTGGCCAACTTCGACCCCCTGACCAGCCTGCCGAACCGGTCGATGCTGTCCGAACGCCTGTCACGGGCCATTGTCCGCGCCCGCCGCCATGGGGGACGCATCGCGCTGCTGTTCCTTGACCTGGACCGCTTCAAGAACATCAACGACTCGCTCGGCCACGCGGGTGGCGACCGGATCCTCAGGGCGGCCGCCATGCGCCTGCAGCAGACGGTGGGCGAGCATCACACCGTGGCCAGGCTGGGCGGCGACGAGTTCACGGTGGTGCTGGAAGACCTGGAATCGCCTGCCCATGCGGAGCGTAGCGCCCGCGAGATCATCATGGCCTTCGAGGCTCCCCTGCAGCTTGATGCCCGCCAGGAAATTTCCATTTCGACATCGATCGGCATCAGCCTGTATCCCGAGCACGGCCAGGTGCCAACCGAACTCATCAAGCGTGCCGACATCGCGATGTACCAGGCCAAGGCCGCTGGCCGACGCACGTTCATGTGCTACGACGACGCCATGGATGTCGCCACCCGCAAGCGTGCGACCCTCTCCGGCGCGCTGCACAAAGTGCTCGATCGCGGCGAACTGCGTCTCGCCTTCCAGCCGCGCATGGCGCTGGCCGACTCGCGCATTACCGGGGTGGAAGCGCTGCTGCGCTGGTCCAGCGAAGAGCACGGCGAGATCCCACCGGCGGATTTCATTCCCCTGGCCGAGGAAAGCGGATTGATCCTGGAAATCGGGGAGTGGGTGCTGCGCGAAGCATGTCTGGCGCTGTCCCGCTGGCAACGCCATGGCGTGGATCCGGGCCTGGCGGTATCGATCAACGTGTCGGCACTGCAGCTGTTGCGCGGCAATTTCCCGGAAGTCGTCAAACAGATTCTGGAAGACACCGGCCTGGCGCCCGGGCTGCTGGAGCTGGAGCTGACCGAAAGCGTGCTGATGGCCAACGCCGCACAGACCGCGGCGCATTTGCACGCATTCCGCAAAATCGGCGTTCCGCTGGCCATTGATGATTTCGGCACCGGGTACTCGTCGCTGGCCTACCTCAAACGGCTGCCGATCACATCGATCAAGATCGACAAGGCCTTCATCGACGACCTCAGCAGCGACCCGGAAGGCGCCGCCATTACCAGCACCATCATCACCATGGCCCATTCGCTGGGGCTCAACGTGATTGCCGAGGGCGTTGAGACCCAGGCCCAGGTGCGCTTTCTTTCCCGGCACGGCTGCAACGAGATCCAGGGATTCTGGCTGGCCCCGCCCATGGACGCACACGCCTGCCTGGCTTTCATCCGCAACTGGAACCCTGCCGGCGGCGCGCTGCCCAGGCCGGCGTCGGCAACCACTCCTTGACCGGGGCCCCCGGGCCTGCCTATCTTGCCCACATGGACAGCAACGACCAGCTTGAAAGGCTCCGCACGCTTGCGGCGCGCGTCGATACGCTGGTTGACCGGATCCATCAGCTGACCGCCGAGAACCACGGCCTGCGCCAGCAGCATGAACAGGTGTCGGGCGAGCGTTCGCAGCTGCTGGCCAAAAACGAGCAGGCCCGCTCGCGGGTGGAAGCCATGATTGCCAGGCTCAAATCACTGGAGCAGCACACATGAGCGCCGACAGCGAGCCGGTCAGCGTCCGCATCCTGGACCGTGAATACACGATCGGCGTCGGTTCCGACGGGCGCGAGGCGCTGATGGCTGCAGCCCGGCTCCTGGATGCCAAAATGCGCGAGATCCGGGGGTCCAGCCGAATGGCCTCGGTCGACCGCGTGGCGGTACTGGCGGCACTCAACCTGGCCCACGAGCTGGAGCAGCTGCGCACGCGTGACTTGGAGATTGAACGCGTCCTCGGCACGCTTGAGCGCAAGCTGCGCGGCGCCGGAATCGACTGATCCGCGCAGCCTGCCCGCATCGCCGGGCATTCATCTGCCCACTGGCATTGGAGCTATACTGGCCCTGCGTCCTCTGCTGTGTCCGACAGCGCGCAAACATTCGCCTTGTCCCTTAATCACGACACCGGGGAGGCGGTGGAATCCGGGCGTGCAGGTCCGCCTTGCAGCGGAAAGCCCGAAGGAGACCGCGGCCACCCCACTTGAACCCTGGGTTCAAGGTCGTTTTGCGCGCATCGTCATTGGCGGAGGACGTTCATTATTCCCAGCTTACGGGGCGCAACGTTCCCGGAGCATCACGGCCGGTGCGACCACCGCACCGCCGCCAAACGCAACCATTGCCAATGACCGATCCGCGCAACGCCCTGCGCCGCAGCCTGCGTCAGGCCAGGCGCGACATCCCCGCAAAGGACCGGATCGACGCGGCCGAAGCCATTGCCGGCCACCTGTTCTCCCTCCCGTTTTTCCCCCAGCGCGGCCACGTTGCCGGCTATTGGGCGATGGATGGCGAGATCGCTCTGCATGTCTGGCAGATGCGCCTTCCAGCGGATGTCACCTACTGTCTTCCTGTGCTGCCTTCCGACCCGGAAACAGCGGCCGCGTCTGGCCTGCGCTTCGCGCCCTGGCGGCCCGGCGACCCGCTGGTCACCAACCGCTACGGCATCCCGGAACCTGACGTCGATCCGTCCAGATTGCTGGGCGCCAGTGCCATGGATCTGGTGGTCCTGCCGCTGGTTGGTTTTGACGCCAACGGCAACAGACTGGGCATGGGAGGCGGCTGGTACGACCGCAGTTTCTCCTTCCGCCAGGGCAGCGCGGCGCCGCCCTGGCTGGTTGGCGCTGCATTCGCAGCCCAGCAGGTCGAGCAACTGCAGCCTGCAGAATGGGACGTACCACTGGACGCGATCTGTACCGAACGATCCACCCATCTTGCTGACGGAACCAGATGAACAAACGCACCCGCTACTGGCTCATGAAGTCCGAGCCCGATGACTTTTCAATCGATGACCTGGAACAGGTCCGCACCGAGCCCTGGAACGGAGTGCGCAACTACCAGGCGCGCAACTTCATGCGCGACGGTATGCAGGTCGGCGACCAGGTGTTCTTCTACCACTCCAATACCAAGGTGCCGGGCATCTATGGCATTGCCGAGGTCGCCAGCACGTCCTACCCGGACGAAACCCAGTTCGACAGCAAGTCCAAATACCACGACCCGAAGGCCACGCGGGAAGAGCCCCGCTGGTTCCTGGTGGACGTTGGCTTCGTGCGCAAACTGGACCAACCTGTTCCGCTGTCACTGATCCGCGAACACAGCGAAGCACTGGGCGAAGATTTCGCCCTGATCCGCAAGGGCGCACGCCTTTCCGTCCTGCCCGTCACCGCCTCGCAGTGGAAAATCCTGCTGGCCCTGGAAGGAACAAGCAGCAATGAGTGAAGCAAAGCGCCTGGCCGGAGAAAAGGCCATTGAGCACGTCGAAGACGGCATGATCGTTGGCGTAGGCACCGGATCCACCGTCGCCTACTTCATTGACGCCCTGGCAAAAATCAAAGACCGCATTGAAGGCGCGGTATCCAGCTCCGAACAGAGCAGCGAACGACTTCGCGGACACGGCATCGAAGTCCTCGACCTGAACGCGACCGGCCCCATCCCCCTGTACGTCGACGGCGCCGACGAATGCGACCCCCAACAGCGCCTGATCAAAGGCGGCGGCGCCGCCCTGACCCGCGAAAAAATCATCGCCGAGGCCAGCGAGCGCTTCGTCTGCATCATCGACCCCTCCAAACGGGTCGACGTACTGGGGCGGTTTCCACTTCCAGTGGAAGTGATCCCAATGGCACGCAGCCTCGTAGCCCGCGAGATCCTCGCCAACACCGGCGGCCAGCCCGTCTGGCGCCAGGGCGTCACCACCGATAACGGTAACTGGGTCCTGGACATCCACGGCCTGATGATCACCGACCCGGTCGGCCTGGAACGCAACCTCAATCAGATTCCCGGCGTAGTCAGCGTAGGCCTCTTCGCACGCCGTCCCGCCGACGTCGTCATCACCGGCAACTGAACTGAATCAAGCGAAGCAAGCCCGCCGCACCGCCAGCCTGACAAAAAGCCCGCCGCAAGGCGGGCTTTTTCGTGGGCGGTCATAAAGCACTCAACCAGCACATCCCCGGCGTTGCCGCCGTTGACGAACGCGCCGCGCTACGCAATCCAGGACCCTTCTCGTCCAGTCGCATCCCAGCCGCATCACAATCGTAGTCAGCATCACCGCGCCCCTCTACCGAAGCCGAGCCCCGTCGCGGGCGGGAAGTCTTTTCGGCGAAATAAAGGAGGAGGCCTCCGCCTGTGGCGGAGGCCGGGGGACATTCGCCGAAAAGAGCTTGCCGTCCGCGGCGGGGCCCAAACGATCCAGCGCAGGACCCGAAGCCAACCCGCGAACCCGGCACCCCAAGCCCATGCCCATGTCCATGTCCAAGCCCGAGCCCGAGCCCGAGCCCGAGCCCAACAAGTGTCGGGGGCGTAGCCCCGACCTACGGTACACCTCCACCAACCGCCGGACAAAAGAAAAGCCCCGCAGCTTGTGGCTGCGGGGCTTTGGGTAAAAAACCCTGGCGATGACCTACTCTCGCATGCTAGATGCACACTACCATCGGCGCGTGCGTGTTTCACTTCCGAGTTCGGAATGGGATCGGGTGGTTCCACGCAGCTATTGTCACCAGGGAGAGGGT
>NZ_JBCLVE010000017.1:0-64816 GCF_039548515.1 Luteimonas qiangzhengi
ACCGCCGAAACGTTCCGCACCCACCTTGGTCAGCGCCGCCGTCAGCGTCGTCTTGCCGTGGTCAACGTGACCGATCGTGCCCACGTTCACGTGGGGCTTGGTGCGCTCGAACTTGTCCTTTGCCATGGTTGCGTATCTCGTCGGAACTGGGATGGAAGTGGGGAACCGCGCACACCCCCTGCCGGGGGTGCCTGTATGTGGTGCTCACGAATGGAATCGAACCATCGACCTCCTCCTTACCAAGGAGGTGCTCTACCGACTGAGCTACGTGAGCGTATTGAACTGTGTTGCCTTGCCTGCCTGGAAATTCTGCCAACCGCGGGAAGAACAATGGAGCGGGAGACGGGAATCGAACCCGCACCATCAGCTTGGAAGGCTGAGGTTCTACCGTTGAACTACTCCCGCGCCGCTTGAAGCATCGTGGTGGAGGGAGGTGGATTCGAACCACCGAAGGCGTAAGCCAGCAGATTTACAGTCTGCCCCCGTTGGCCGCTTGGGTATCCCTCCGGTCGACATTTCTCGAAGCCGGTGAATCAGCCCGTAATTTTCACCATAAAACGGGCCGTTGTCAACGCATGAAACTCATTTCCCGAAAAAACCCGCTTTCAACATCTCTGCGAAGCAGTCCGGGGGCAGGCAAGATGCCTGTTCAGGCCGCGAAATGCAACAGGCCCGACTCAGACATTGAACCGGAAGTGCAGCACATCGCCTTCCTTCACCCGATATTCCTTGCCTTCCAGGCGCAGCCGGCCGGCCTCGCGGGCCCCTGCTTCGCCGCGATAGCGGATGAAGTCATCGAAAGCGATGGTTTCGGCGCGGATGAAGCCTTTTTCGAAATCGGTATGGATCACACCGGCCGCCTGTGGCGCAGTAGCGCCACCCTTGACCGTCCACGCACGGACCTCTTTCACCCCGGCAGTGAAATACGTCTGCAGGCCCAGCAATTGGTAGGCGGCGCGGATCACCCGGTTCAGGCCCGGCTCGTCCAGCCCCAGGTCGGCCAGGAATTCACCCCGGTCGGCCTCATCCAGCTGTGCCAGCTCTTCCTCAATCACCGCCGATACCGGCACAACCTCTGCACCCTCGGCTTCGGCCCGGGCGCGCACGGCTTCCACGTGCGGATTGTCGATGAAGCCGTCTTCCAGCACGTTGAGCACGTACATGACCGGCTTGAGGGTCAACAGAAACAGGTCGCGGACCAGTTCGCGCTCTTCCTCGTCCAGGCCGATCGCCCGTGCGGGGGTGCCGTCCGACAGCCCCTTGAAAAGCTTTTCCAACACCGGCATGCGCGCGATGGCGTCCTTGTCGCCGCCCTTCGCCGCCCGCTCGGCACGCTGGCGCGCCTTTTCGACCGACTCCAGGTCGGCCAGGGCCAGCTCGGTGTCGATGGTGTCGATATCCGAGATCGGATCCACCTTGCCCGCCACGTGGACGATATCCCCGTGCTCGAAGCAGCGGACCACATGGGCGATCGCGTCGACCTCGCGGATGTGGGCCAGGAACTTGTTGCCCAGGCCTTCGCCGCTGGACGCCCCCGCCACCAGACCGGCGATATCGACGAATTCGATCACCGTCGGCAGCACCTTCTGCGGGTTGATGATCTCCGCCAGCTGCTGCAGGCGCGGGTCAGGGACCGGCACCACGCCCACGTTGGGCTCGATCGTGCAGAAGGGGAAATTGGCCGCCGCGATGCCCGCCTTGGTCAGCGCATTGAACAGGGTCGACTTGCCGACGTTCGGCAGGCCGACGATGCCGCATTTGATGCCCATGTGAGTTCTAGTCCGTGCGTGTATGGAGCCGGGTCATGGCGTCCATGAAGTTGCCCTGCGCGGCCAGTGGCAGCGCATCCAGGGCGCTGTCGATCGCCCGCGCAATCAGAATGTCGTCGTCCGCCGAAGGACGCCCGAGCACCCAGGGGGTGACCAGATCCTTGTGGCCCGGATGACCGATGCCGATGCGCAGCCGGTGGAACCGGCCGTGACCAAGCACCCGCATGGTGTCGCGCAAGCCGTTCTGGCCGCCGTGGCCGCCATCGAACTTGAGCTTGGCCGTGCCCGGGGGAAGATCGAGCTCGTCGTGCGCCAGCAGCGCCTGCTCCGGATCAATCTTCCAGAATTGCAGCGCGGCGAGCACCGACTTGCCCGACAGGTTCATGAAAGTGGCCGGCCTCAGCAGCCGTACCGGCTCACCGCCCAACTGGACCTGTGCGGTCTCGCCAAAC
Organism: Luteimonas qiangzhengi; assembly: GCF_039548515.1. Taxonomy (NCBI): domain Bacteria; kingdom Pseudomonadati; phylum Pseudomonadota; class Gammaproteobacteria; order Lysobacterales; family Lysobacteraceae; genus Luteimonas; species Luteimonas qiangzhengi. Next base: position 2,222 of record NZ_JBCLVE010000017.1, read on the forward strand.
AGCTTGGCGTCCAGCCGGAAGCGCTCACCAGCACGCTCGGCGAGCGTATCCAGGAAGCGGAACCCGGCGTTGTGCCGGGTCTGTGCATATTGCGGGCCGGGGTTGCCCAGCCCAACGATAAGACGCAAACCTGCCATCGTGAAAACGCAATCCTGCCGCGCCCGGTGCGGACGCGGCAGGCGGTGCGATTACTCGCCCTTCTTGTCGTCGCCGGACACCTTGGCGGCAGGCACGTCTGCAGACGGCTCCTCGCCTTCCACCGGATCTTCCTCGATCTCGACGCGGGCCGGACGCGCGGTCACGATCGCATCGTCGTGGTCCTTGCCCAGCGCCAGCTGCGGAATCTCGACGCCTTCCGGCAGCTTGATGTCCGACAGGTACAGGGTATCGCCCAGCACCAGCGCCGACAGATCCACGTCGACCGAACCCGGCAGGTCCTTGGGCAGGCACTCGACGGTGATCTCGCGCAGCTCGTGGCTGACCAGCACGTCGGCCAGCTTGCCGGCCGGGGAGATTTCCTCGTTGATGAAGTTCAGCGGCACCGCGGTGCGCAGCTTCTCGCCGGCGGTCACGCGCTGGAAGTCCAGGTGCATGATCTGCTGCTTGTACGGATGGCGCTGCATGTCACGCAGCAGCACCTTCTGCACATCACCGTTGAGGCTCAGGTCCAGGATGGACGAGTAGAACCACTCGTGCTCGCTGGCCAGCAGCACATCATTGTGGCTGAGCTGGATGCTGACCGGCGGCAGATCGCCACCGTAGACAATGGCAGGCACCTGGCCACTGTGGCGAAGGCGGCGGCTCGCACCCTTCCCTTCGTCCTCGCGGCGCTGGACCTTGATTTCCTGTGAAATGGACATGTTTTCCTATTACCTTGGTTGTTGGGCCGCCTCACGGCAGCCTGAATGACTCTTCCGCGACCAGAAGAGCCTGGATTGCTTCAGTCCACGTAGAGCGAGCTGACCGACTCGCCGAACGCGATCCTGCGGATGGTTTCGCCCAGCAGCTCGGCAACGCTGAGCTGGCGGATGCGGTCGCAGGCCATGGCGGCCTCCGACAGCGGAATGGTATCGGTGACCACCAGCTCGTCGAGCTGGGAGTTGTTGATGTTGCTGATCGCGGCACCGGACAGCACCGGATGGGTGCAGTAGGCCACCACCTTGTTGGCGCCGTTTTCCTTCAGCGCCGCGGCCGCGGCACACAGGGTGCCAGCGGTATCGATGATGTCGTCGACCAGCACGCAGGTCTTGCCGCGCACGTCACCGATGATGTTCATCACGGTGGCCACGTTGGCGCGCGGACGGCGCTTGTCGATGATGGCCAGATCCGCATCGTCCAGGCGCTTGGCAATCGCCCGGGCCCGCACCACGCCGCCGACGTCGGGGCTGACCACGACCATGTTGTCGGTGCCGTGCGCGCGCCAGATATCGGCCAACAGCAGCGGCGAGGCATAGACGTTGTCGACCGGGATATCGAAGAATCCCTGGATCTGGTCGGCGTGCAGGTCGATGGTCAGCACCCGCGCGGTGCCGACCGCGCCGATCATCTTGGCTGCCACCTTGGCCGTGATCGGCACCCGCGACGAGCGCAGGCGGCGGTCCTGGCGGGCATAGCCGAAGTACGGGATTACCGCGGTCACGCTGGCGGCCGAGGCGCGGGTGAGCGCGTCCACCAGCACCAGCAGTTCCACCAGATTTTCGGCGGTGGGCGCACAGGTGGGCTGCAGCACGAACACTTCCTGCCGGCGCACGTTCTCCTCGATCTCGACCTGCACTTCGCCGTCGGAGAACTTGGACACCAGTGCCTTGCCCTGACGCGCGCCGAGCTGTCGGCACACGGCCTGGGTCAGCGGCTTGTTGGCATTGCCCGAGAAGATCAGGATGTTGCGATCTTCCTTCATGTGATGTGTGCGCATGTGCTGATTGCCGTGACGGAAAGTGCCGGAATGGCAGGGGCGGCAGGATTCGAACCTGCGGATGCCGGGATCAAAACCCGGTGCCTTGGACCTCTTGGCGACGCCCCTGTGGAACCGTATTTTCAAGTGCTTGATGCAACGTGGAGCGCGCCGTGCCTTCTGCCACCCAGGCCCGGAGGCTGGTTGGCAGCGCGGCGCGCGCCGCTTCGGCGGCCTCGCAGGATGCGAACTCGACGAAACAGCCGCTGCCCGTCCCGGTCAAGCGCGGCGAGCCGACCCGCGCCAGTTCGGCGAACACGGCATCGATGACCGGTTCGCGGCGGCGCAGCACCGGCTCGAACGCATTGCCGAGCGTAGCTCCCGAAACAAAGTCCGCTATTGTCGCGGGCTGGGCATTGCGCGTCAATTCAGGGGCCTGGAAGAGCTCCGCGGTTCCGACACGAACCCCCGGATCAACCAGCAGATACCAGGCCGGGGGCAGCTCCAGCGGGGTCAGCTGCTCGCCGACCCCTTCGGCCCAGGCGCTGTGGCCATGCACGAAGACCGGCACATCCGCGCCCAGCTGCAGGCCCAGCGCCGCCAGCCCGGAGGCATCCATGCCGGCGCTCCAGAGCCGGTTCAGCACCATCAGCACCGTGGCGGCGTTGGAAGAGCCCCCGCCAAAGCCGCCGCCCATGGGAATGTGCTTGTCCACGGCAATATCGGCGCCCTGCCCCGCGCCACTGGCCTGCTGCAGCAGCCGGGCAGCCCGCAGCAGCAGGTTGGAATCGTCGGGAACGCCGGCCAGCCCGCGGCCATGCAGCCGGATGAGACCGTCAGCACGCGGGCGCAGGTGCACCATATCGCCCCAGTCGAGCATCCGGAACGCCGTCTGCAGGCTGTGGTAGCCGTCCTCACGCCGGCCGGTGATGCGAAGGAAGAGGTTGAGTTTGGCCGGCGCCGGCCAGCGGCTCCAGCCGTCCCCGTCAGGTCCGGCCATGCTCAGCTTCCGCCGGGCGCAGGCGCGCCCAGAGACCACTCGTCAACCATCAGCCGCACCCGGGCCTGGCCGCGCTCGGCGTCGATCCGGGCAGGCAACGCCATTGCCTGCTCGCCGGCCTCCGCGGTGTCCTGTGGCTGCCAGCGCACATAGTCGATCGTCCAACCGCCCTGGCGGATCCGCACCAGCCGCCCTTCGGCGGAAAATTCCAGCTGCGCGACCCCGAACGTGGCCTGGTCGGCACGGGTACCGGCCGCCCACGCCGCCAGCGCCGCAATGGGCACCTGCATGCCGGTGGCCTCGTACAACAGCTCCATCGGGTCCGGCCCGTGCAGCGGCCCGCCGTCCAGACCATCGATGCGGGCACCGTCCGGGCCGGCGGACAGGCTCCAGCCCTGGCGCGTGATCGGCGCCCTGAGCATGACCTGGTACTGCCGCTCCGCCTGCCACCACTCGAGCCGCCCGCTGCCACCGTCCCTGCCGTTGGAAAGAGCCACCCGTCCGCTGAAGGCTACCGGGCCGGCAGCCGCCAACTGTGCTTCGCGGGCGGACACCTGGGCCTGGGCGGCGGCCAGCGCCGGCCCGGTCAGCTGCGCCGCATCCGGCGCGCGCACCGGGCGGCTCACACAGCCGGCGAGCACCAGCACGGCAAGCAGGCCCAACAACCGGATCGTCACATTCACAGCTCAACTCCGGTGGATTCCAGCGATCTGAGCAGGGACCGGTTCTCAGGGTCCAGCTCATGCGCCTTGTGGAAAAATTCCCGCGCTTCCTCCCGCCGCCCAAGCGTCCAGAGCACCTGCCCCACGTGCGCTGCGACCTCCGCGTCGCGCAGCATCGACCAGGCGCGGCGCAGCTCCACCAGCGCCTCTTCATGCCGGCCCAGCTGGTAAAGGACCCAGCCGTAGCTGTCGATGATGTGGGCATTGCCGGGCTCGGCCAGGCGCGCACGGTCGATCAGGGCCAGCGCCTCTTCATAGCGACCGGTGCGGTCGGCCAGGGTGTAGCCCAGCGCATTGAGCGCGTGGACGTTCTCCGGCTCGGCCACCAGCAGGCGCCGCAGGTCCGCTTCGGCGCGGTCGATATCGTCGCGCCGCTCCCACATCAGCGCGCGGGCGTACAGCAGCGCGCCCTCGTCCGGCCAGGCGGCCAGGCCGCGGGCGTAGGCGTCCAGTTCGCCGGGATCATCACCGGCTTCGCGCCGCAGTTCGGCCTCCAGCAGGTAGGAGTCCCGGCGCAGGTCTTCGTCGATGGCAGCGTCGGCCTGCAGGGTGCGCAGTTCGGCGAAGGCGTCTTCGCGACGATCCAGGTCGAACAGGGTCTTGGCTGCGCGCAGCCGGGCGATATCCTTTTGCACTCCACCGGGAACGCTGCGGTACCACTCCAACGCCTGGTCGGGACGCTGCAGATATTCGGCCAGCTGCCCCAGCAGCAGGCGCCAGCCGGGATGCGGAGCGTCGGCCCGCTCGGACAGTTCGGCGTACAGCGCTTCAAGGCGCTCGCTGTCTTCGGCCCGCACCAGCAGCGAGGCGCGCATGGCATAGCTGCGCTCATCCTGCGGCCCCATGGCCATCACCCGTGCGGCGGAATCAAGTTCCTGCAGCTGCTCATACTGGGCGGCGATTGCCAGCCGCAGCTCGGGAGACTGCAGCGCCTGGGCTTCGATCCGCTCCAGCGCTTCGCGTGCGGCCTGTTCATCACCGCCCTCCCGGGCCTGGGATGCACGCAGCAGGGCCACGCGCGGCTCGTCGGGGAACCGCTGCACCACTTCGGTGACGATGCGATCGGACAGCTTGGCGTCACCAAAGCGCTGTGCCAGCCCACCAAAGCCGAGCCAGGCGCGAAAGTCGTCGGGCACAGCGTCGGCATCCAGCAGTCGCCCCAGAATCCGGGCCGATGCCTGCTGGTCGCGGGTGCCGGTCCCCAGGGCGCCCACGGCGTAGCCCCAGGCACGCGGATCGGGATCGCGCAGCAGGCTTTCCAGCTCGCGACGGGCACGCCGGTCACGGCCCGTTCGCAGCAGCCAGCTGGCCTGGGCCGAGCGCATGGACAGGCTTTCCGGCGCCAGCGCCCGCCACTGCTGCAGCGCATCGCCGAGCAGGGCATCGTCGTTCTCCACCAGGGCCACCTGTACCGCCCGCTCCACCAGGGCAGCGTCGCCGCCCACCGCCGTGGATGCCTGCAGGAACCAGCGCACGGCTTCGTTCAGCTTCCCCGCGCGCAGCGAGAACTCGGCCGCCATGGTGGCGCCGACGGCATCGCCAAGCGCATCGGAAGCCGGCTCATGTGGGTTTGCAGCGGCCGGCGACATGAGCGCCGCGGCCAGCAACCAGCCGAGCAGCACAGGGCCGATCAGCCCCCGGCCACGGACTGGAAGGCGGTGTTTGGCGTGTGGAACAGGCATTGCGGGCGGGGGGGCCGTAAAATAGGGGAATCGGAAGCAAGCTTATAGCAAGCCACTGAACGGACCAGACGCCAGCAACATGAGCATCATCGCCTTGGGCATCAATCATCGGAGCGCCCCCATCGCCCTGCGCGAACGGGTGGCATTCTCCGGCGATGCGCTGCCCGTTGCGCTGGGCCAGATGCGCGCCCTGCCCACGGTGCGTGAAGCCGCCCTGCTCTCCACCTGCAACCGCACCGAGCTGTATGCGGTGACGGATGACGGCGGTCAATCGCTGGTCGACTGGTTGGGGGCAGTGCCTGACGGCGCTGGCGATCTGCGCGCCTACCTGTACCACCACCAGGGCAGCGAGGCGGTGCGGCATCTGTTCCGGGTGGCCACCGGGCTGGATTCACTGGTGCTGGGCGAGCCGCAGATCCTGGGCCAGGTGAAGGACGCCTGGACCACCGCACGCAGCGCCAAGTCCCTTGGCACCCAGCTCGACCGGCTGTTTCAGCAGGCTTTCGTGACTGCCAAGCGGGCACGCACCGAGACCCGGATCGGCAACAGCCCGGTCTCGGTGGCATCGGTCGCTGTGCGGCTGGCGGAAGAGTCCTTCGCCCGGCTGGATGAATCGAGCGTGCTGCTGGTAGGCGCCGGCGAGACCATTGAGCTGGCCGCCCGGCACCTGTCCCAGGCCCGGGTGAAGCGGCTGATGGTGGCCAACCGCACCCTCGCCCACGCCCAGGACCTGGCTTCCCGCCACGGCGGAGTGGCCGTGCCGCTGGCGGAGATCGACCGCCACCTGGCCCAGGCCGACGTGGTGTTTTCCGCCACCGCCAGCCGCGAGCCGGTGCTGCGCCACGATCAGGTGGAAGCCGCCCTGAAGGCGCGCCGACAGCGGCCGATGCTGCTGCTGGACCTGGCAGTGCCGCGCGACATCGCGCCCGAAGTGGCCAACCTGAAGGACGCCTACCTCTACACCGTGGACGACCTGGAGCGCTCGGTGGAGGACAACCGCCGCAACCGGCGTGAGGCGGCGGAAGCGGCGGAAGCCATCGTGGAGCTGCAGGTGGCGCGTTTTTCCGAAACATTGGCCGTCAGCCATATGACCGGCCCGCTGACCCGGCTGCGGGCACACGGCGAGAGCGCGCGCGAGGATGCGCTGGAACGGGCCCGCCGCCAGCTGGCCGCAGGCCAGGATCCGGAGCAGGTGATCGAACGTCTCGCCCGCACCCTGACCAACCGCCTGCTGCATGCGCCCACCGCCGCTGTGCGCGAAACCGCCCGCAGCGGCAATACCGAGCTGGCCCACGCCCTCGACCGGATCCTCACTTCTGAACGCACCCGCGATGCTTCCGACCCTTCGCCATAAGCTGGAGGCGCTGGCCGAGCGTCGTGATGAACTCGAACGCCTGCTTGCCGATCCCGAAGTGGCCGGAAACCAGGCCAGGTTCCGCGCCTATTCCCGGGAATTTTCGCAGCTGGAACCGCTGGCGGTCGCGCTGGCCGGTGAAGTCCGCGCCCGCGCCGACCTGGCCGAAGCCAAGGCGATGCGCAGCGATCCCGAACTGGGCGAGCTGGCCGAGGAGGAAATCGCCAGCGCAAGCGCCCGGCTGGAGGAGTTGAACCAGGTGCTGCTGGGCCTGCTGGTGCCGCGCGACGCGCGTGACGACGGCGACCTGTACCTGGAAATCCGCGCCGGCACCGGCGGTGACGAAGCCGCGATCTTCGCCGGCGACCTGCTGCGCATGTACACCCGCTACGCAGAAAATCGCGGCTGGCGGCTGGAAGTCGAATCGGCCAACCAGGGCGAACACGGCGGATTCCGCGAGGTGATTGCGCGCATCGAAGGCGAAGGCGCCTACGCCAGGCTCAAGTTCGAATCCGGCACCCACCGCGTGCAGCGCGTGCCGGAAACCGAATCCCAGGGGCGGATCCACACCTCGGCCGCCACCGTGGCCATTATCCCGGTCGAAGACGAAACCGAACCGGTCGAACTCAACCCCGCCGACCTGCGGGTGGACACCTTCCGCTCCTCCGGTGCCGGCGGCCAGCACGTCAACAAGACCGATTCGGCCATCCGCATCACCCACCTGCCGAGCGGCGTGGTGGTGGAATCGCAGACCGAGCGCTCCCAGCACGCCAACCGCGACAAGGCCATGAAGCGACTGAAGGCGATGCTGGCCGAGGCCGAGGCCTCCCGCCGCGCCGCCGCCACGGCGCAAACCCGCAAGCTGCAGGTCGGCAGCGGCGACCGCAGCCAGCGGATCCGCACCTACAACTACCCGCAGGGTCGGATCACCGACCATCGGGTGGAAGGCCTGACCGTCTACGACCTGCCCAACGTGCTGGAAGGCGGCCTGGACGGGCTGATCGACCGCCTGGCCAGTGAGCATCAGGCCGAAGAGCTGGCACAGATGGCCGCGTCCGGCAGCTGAACATGCACACGCCCGCCAACGATCCCCGCCTGCAGGCCCGTCACGCTGTCAAACGCGACCCTGGCAACGCAATGGCCTGGATCATGCTGTCGGATGTAGAGCTGGAGGCCGGCGATGCGCGCACCGGGGCCGCCGCCGCGCAACGTGCGTTGCAGCTGGCACCTGGCCATCCAGAAGCGCTGGCGCGACTTGGACGTGGCCAGTGGATGCTTGGCCACCTTGCGGCTGCCGCAGACAGCCTGCGCGCAGCCGCGCGGCAGGCTCCACAGCACGCCGGCATTGCCGTGTGGCTGGCGCACGTACTGGAAGACACCGGCGAAGCCGAAGCCGCCAGCGAAAGCTACGCGCGCGCCCACACCCTGCTTCCCGAACATCCGCAGATCGCCGGCTACCTGCTGGCATGGCGCCGGCGTCTGTGCGACTGGACCGATCTGGACCACCTGTCCCGGCAGGTGCGCGACGCGCTGCGGGCCGGACAGGGAGCAATGGAACCCTTCGCCTTCCTCAGCGAAGACTCCAGCCCCGCCGAACAGCTCGCCTGTGCACGCCTGCGGGCGCATGAAGTGGCCGCGCGGGTCACGCCGCTGCCCCCGGCACCGCCACGCAGCGGCGGCCCGTTGCGACTGGGCTTTCTCTCCAACGGCTTTGGCTCGCACCCGACCGGGCTGCTGACCGTTGCGTTCCTTGAGGCGCTCGCCGCCCGCGGGGGCTCCAATATCCATCTGTTCGCGCTCAACGGCGACGATGGCAGCGCGATCCGCCAGCGCCTGGCAGCTATCTCCCGGATGCACGATGTGTCCGCCCAGCCGCACGCTGGCGTTGCGGCACAGATCCGCCAGGCCGGCATCGATGTGCTGTTCGACCTGCGTGGCTGGGGAGGCGGCGGTCGCCCGGAAGTGCTGGCGATGCGTCCGGCTCCGGTCCAGGTGAACTGGCTGGCCTATCCCGGAACCTCGGGCGCCCCATGGATCGATTACGTGCTGGCTGATCCGGTGGTGCTGCCGGATGAGCTGGCAGCGCATTTCTCCGAAACGGTGGTGCGCCTGCCGCGCTGCTTCCAGCCCTCGGATACGCGCCGGGAGATCCCGCCGCCGCCGCCGCGCGACGCATGCGGGCTGCCCGAGGAAGCCACGGTGCTGTGCTGCTTCAACAACAGCTACAAGATCAATCCGGCATCGTTCGCCCGGTTCATGCAGATTCTGCGCGGCGTGCCGGACAGTGTGCTGTGGCTGCTGTCCGGCCCAGGCCAGGCCGATGCCCGCTTGCGCAGAGCCGCGGACAAAGCGGGCGTCGATCCATCGCGGCTGGTGTTCATGGCCAAGCAGCCGCAGGCCCACTACCTGGCGCGACTGCAGCTTGCCGATCTGTTCCTGGACTGCAATCCATACAACGCCCACACCACCGCGTCGGACGCGCTGTGGGCCGGCTGCCCGGTCCTGACCCGGCCCGGCGCGACCTTCGCGTCGCGGGTGGCCGCCAGCCTGAACCACCACGTGGGCATGGACCACATGAACATGGCCGATGACGACGCATTCATTGCCCGAGCCATCGAGCTGGGCAATGACCGCGGGCAACTGGCGTCCGTGCGCGCCGAGCTTGAAGCGCGACGTTCCAGCACGGGCCTGTTCGACATGGACGGCTTTGCCACGGATTTCCTCGCCGCCGCGACGCGCATGCATCAGCGGCTCCCCACCCCACCCCGAACGGGTAGCCTTGGATCATGAGCACAAATAATCAATCCACCCCACTTTCCATCTGCGTGCTGGCCGTTTCCGACAGCCGCACCCCTGAAAACGACACCTCCGGCGACTGGCTGGTGCAGTCCCTGCAGGCGGAAGGCCATCGCCTGGCCGACCGCGCCCTGCTGATCGACAACCGCTACCTGCTGCGAGCCAAGGTGTCGCAGTGGATCGCCGATGAAGCGGTGGACGGCATCATCGTTACCGGCGGCACCGGCTTTACCGGACGCGACTCCACCCCGGAAGCCCTGCTGCCGCTGCTGGACAAGCAGATGGACGGCTTCGGCGAGCTGTTTCGCGCACTCTCGTACGAGGAGATCGGCACCTCCGCCCTGCAGTCGCGCGCGTTCGCGGGCGTGGCCAACGGCACCTTCGTGTTCTGCCTGCCCGGCTCCACCTCGGCGTGCCGCACCGGCTGGGAAAAGATCATCCGCGACCAGCTGGATGCCCGCACCGGCCCCTGCAACCTGTCCACGCTCCGGCCGCGCCTGAAGGAATAGGTCATCACGCCGGCAGCCGCCCGGAAAAGGACAGCGCAGCGGCACCCTTGGTGCCTGCTGCCGCTGGCCTGCGTGCTGCTGCTTGGCCTGTCCAGTCACGACGCCAGAGCTCAGCCCCAGGCGCAGGACGAAGCCACCCCGCGGGATGACTTCGACGATTCCACCCATGCAGATCCGCAGGAGCCTGCCGCCGGGGTCACCAACTTCGACACCGTCCGGGTCGTCGGCAAGCGCACGGAGTGGGTGGATCCGTTCGCGTTCCGACCGCTGTTTGATCCGGACACCAATACCTTCCAGCGCCGCTGGAACGAGCCGCCCAGCGTGGAGGATGTGTCCCTCAGCGGCGGCTACATCCTGCTGGGGATCAATTACGGACTGCTGAAAGCCGCCGAAACGGTGACCCGGCTTCCGGGATGGCAGCATCAGGTCCAGCCGGCAACGGCCCGCCCCCCGCCGCTGGATACCGCGCAGGCCGAGCGCGCCGCAAGGCTGCGCGATGCACAGGATCCCTAGACGCTTTTGACGCCCGGCGCCTGACACGACGGGACCTTGCGTTCCATCAGTCAGCGCCACAAGCCGGGCCAGACCCCGTAAATTGGGCGCATCTGTTACCAGTTCCCGGAATCTGCCCAATGTCCACACTGTTCAAGAGCTTCGATCTGCAGGGGCTGCCGCTGCGAAACCGCATCGTGATGGCGCCGATGACGCGTTCGCGCGCTCCCAGCACGGTGCCCGACGCGCTGACCGCCACCTATTACGGCCAGCGCGCGGGCGCCGGCCTGATCATCACCGAGGGCGCCCAGGTGTCCGAACAGGCCCGTGGGTACCTGTTCACGCCTGGCATGCACACCGCCGCCCAGGTGCAGGGCTGGGAGGCCGTGACCGCCGCCGTGCACGAGCTCGGTGGCGCGATCTTCGCCCAGCTCTGGCACGTGGGCCGGGTGGCGCACTGTTCGGTGCAGCCCTACGAGCGTGCGCCGGTGGCCCCGGTGGCAGTGGCGGCCAAGGACGTGAATGCTTTCGGTTACCGCGAAGACGGCACCCCGGGCCAGATGCCGGTGAGCACGCCGCGTGCGCTGCGGACCGATGAGATCCCCGGCATCGTCGCCGACTTCGTGGCCGCGGCACGCAACGCGATCGAGGCCGGATTCGACGGCGTCGAGATCCACGGTGCCAACGGCTACCTGTTCGAACAGTTCATCAATGCCGGCCTCAACACCCGCGATGACCGCTATGGCGGCGCCGATATCGACAACCGCCTGCGCCTGCTGCTGGAGACGGTGGATGCCGTCTCCGCGGCCATCGGCGCCAACCGGACCGGCGTGCGGGTGTCCCCGTTCAACCGCATCTTCGACATGCCCGCCTATGACGGCGAAGCGGATACCTGGATGGCACTGGCTCCGGAGCTGGAGCAGCGCAAGCTTGCCTACGTGCACCTGAGCAACCGCGGCAGCGTGCTGGCCAACGCGGGGCGCGATTTCCTGAAGGAGTTCCGTGCCGCCTGCGGAGGCACCTTCATCATTGCCGGCAACTACGACCGCGCCGGGGCCGAGGCCGACCTGCGCGACGGGTTTGGCGACCTGGTCGCCTTCGGCCGTCCGTTCATCTCCAACCCGGACCTGGTCGAGCGCCTGCGCAACGGCTGGCCACTGGCCGAAGCCGATGAAGGCAGCTTCTACGGCGGCGGGGCCGCGGGCTACACCGACTATCCGGCGTTCGAAGAGGAATCGGAAACGGCGTAGCGGAACACCCGGGCCGGTTTTATCCGACCGGCTCCGGGGTCTCTCCACCGACAGCCGGCCCACCTGCTTCGGCAATCGCAACCTCGATGTCGTGCGCGCTGATCGGCCCCAGGAACTGCCGGGCCACGCTGCCATCGGGCGCGATCAGGTAGGTCATGGGCAGCCCCCGGGGCGTATCGAAGTCCGCCGGCGGGTCGTAGACATCGATGATCGCGATCGGATAGGTCACCGGGTACTGATCGAGAAAACCGCGCAGCGCATCCTCTTCGATGTCCTCATAGGCCAGCCCGATCACCTCGATGTGCTCGCGCATGCTGGCCAGCGCCGAGAGTTCGGGCATTTCCTCGCGGCACGGCGCGCACCAGGTGGCCCAGAAATTCACCACCACCCACTTGCCGCGGTGGTCAGCCAGGTCGTACTGCGACCCGTCGAGGGCCTGCAACTGCAGCGTGGGCACCACGGGGGCGCGGCTTTCTTCCGGCTGCTCCTGAACGGTGGTCGCCGGCGCCTGCGCCGCGACGTCCGGCTCCACTGGCGGCGCAGCCTCACGCTGGCAGGCGGCCAGCAGGGTACAGATCAGGATCGTGCCGGCCAGCATCGCTGCCGGCGTGTAACGCTTGTTCATGTGTCCTCCTTGGGAAAGTCATACACGCTGCCGACCTTGCGCTTGAGGTGCTCGCGCAGCGGCAGGCGAAGCGCGTCCACTGCGGCTGCCGCGGCTGCGCCCAGCGCATCGTCGCGGCACGGCAGGCGCGCTTCGGAGATTGGCACGCGCAGCTGACAGGCTTCGTAAAGATCGGCCAGGCTCAGGTCATCCAGATCCCGGGCCAGCAGCCATTCACCGGTTTCGGCACGCATGACCAGGCCGATCTCCATCAGCTGCGCCAGCATCTGCTGCACCAGGCTGTCGGTCAGGCAGGGCTCCAGCGCCTGCAGCTCATCGCTGTGCAGCCCCTTGCCGTCCTTGCGGGCCTGGGCAAAGCGGCCCAGCAGGCGCAGCAGTCCGTAGATTTCATAACCTTCCGGCAGGCGCATCGCCGCCGGCTGGTAGCGGAATGCCGAGACCGAGGCGGCAAACGAGGCCCCCAGCAGCACCGACACCCACGCCATGTAGATCCACAACAGCAGGATCGGGAAGAACGCCAGCTGGCCATAGATGCGCTCATAGCCATCGAAACTGCCCAGATACGCCGCCATCAGGCGCTTGAGCAGCTCCAGCAGCACCGCAGCCAACAGCGCGCCGGCGAAGGCATGCCGCCATTTGACCGTGCGGTGCGGCACCACCCGGTAGATGGTGGCAAAGGCCAGCAGCTCGACCGCGAACGGCGCCAGTCCCACCAGGTTGCGCTGCAGCCAGGCACCCGACACGGTGCGGAACACATCCAGGGCAAACACGCTGGTCACTACGGCGATCGACGCACTGGCCACCAGCGCGCCCAGAGTCAGCACCGTCCAATACACCAGGAAGCGGGTGATCTGCGGCCGTGCCGCCTTCACCCGCCAGATCCGGTTGAAGCTGGTTTCCACGCCCTGCAGGGTGATCAGCACCGTCACCACCAGGGTGATCACGCCGACCGCGGTGAGCTGGCCGGTATTGGCCGAGAACTGCCACAGGTAGGTTTCCACCGCCTGCGCCGCGCTGGGGACGAAGTTGCTGAAGATGAACTGCTGCAGCACGGCGCTCCACTGCTCAAACACCGGAAACGCGGACAGCACGCCGAAGATCACGATCGACAGCGGCACCAGCGCCAGCACCGTGGTGAACGACAGCGCGCCGGCGGCTTCAAGCAGCCGGTCGTCGAAGAACCGCCGCCCCAGGAAGCGCACGAAGGAGCGCGCGCGTGCGCGGTCAGCCAGGCGGTCCTTCCAGCGGTACGTCGTTGATTCCATCGCAGCGAGATTACCCGAACACGGCAGCGCATCCGCTGGGCTGCTCCTGCCAATGTGCGCGGATGATCTATCCTTGCCGCTTTCAAAGGGCGGGAAGATGACCGAAATTCTGGTGCTCTACTACAGCCGCAACGGCGCGGTGGCACGACTGGCACGGCAGATCGCGCGCGGCGTCGAGGAGGTGGACGGCTGTCGTGCACGGCTGCGCACTGTCCCGCCGGTGGCGCCCGTCACCGTCACCGCCGAGCCGCCGGTGCCCGCCGAAGGGGCGCCTTTCGTGGAGGCAGCGGATTTTGACGAGTGCCAGGGCCTGCTGCTCGGCAGCCCCACCCGTTTCGGCAACATGGCTGCGCCGCTCAAACACTGCATCGATGGACTGGGCGCGCAGTGGGCCAGCGGCACCCTGGTGGACAAGCCCGCCGCGGTGTTCACTTCCTCGTCCACCATGCACGGCGGGCAGGAATCCACCCTGCTGTCGATGATGATCCCGCTGCTGCACCACGGCTGCGTGATCGTGGGCATCCCGTTCACCGAGCCGACGCTCAGCAGCACCCGCAGCGGCGGCACGCCCTACGGCGCCAGCCACGTGGCTGGTACGGGTGACGATGCGCGTATCAGCGATGATGAAGCCACCCTCGCCCGGACACTGGGCCGGCGCGTGGCAACGCTTGCGGCGAAGCTGGCGTCATGAATCCACGCACGCTGCGCATCGTCCACGCCGCCACCCTGATTGCCCTCGCCGGCCTGTTCGCCCTGTGGTACCTGGACCGCGGCCACATGGCCACGGCGCTGGTGGTCTTCATCGGCCCGCCGCTGCTGCTGGGCATCGGCGTGCTGGTCGGAAGCCGGCTGGCGGCGTTCTGGTCCGGCGTGGGCGGGCTGCTGTGGTTCAGTCACGGGGTGATGGAAGCCTGGAGCGCGCCGGCGGATCGCTGGCTGGCCCTCACCGAAATCCTGCTGGCGCTGGCGATCATCGTGCTGGCGAGCTGGCCGGGCCTGGCCGCCCGACGCAGGAAACGCTCCGGCTGACTCCGCGCTCAGAACGCTGATCGACGCGGCGGTCGATGCGCCGGCATCGGCGCGGGACGGATAGAATGCACGTTCTTTCCGCTGCCTGATTGCCCGAACGCCCTATGGAAGAACTGCTGATCGTCACCACCGGCGGCACCATCGACAAGGTGTATTTCGACGACAAGTCCGACTTCCAGGTGGGCGAACCCCAGATCGGGCAGATCCTGCAGGAGCTGGGCGTTGCGTTCCGCTTCCGGGTCATCCCGATCCTGCGCAAGGATTCACTGCACCTCAACGATGAGGACCGCGCGCTGATCCGCGCCACCATCGCCGCCCAGGCATCGCGGCACGTGCTGATCACCCACGGCACCGACTCGATGGTGGAAACAGCGCGGACGCTGGAAAGCCTGGTCGACAAGACCATCGTGCTCACCGGCGCGCTCAATCCGGCGCGGTACCGCGGCTCGGACGCCGAGTTCAACATCGGCACCGCCGTGGGCGCGGTGCAATCGCTCGCGCCCGGGGTCTATATCGCCATGAACGGCCGCATCTGGGATCCGCGCGGCGTGCGCAAGAACGTGGATGCCAACCGGTTCGAAGCGGCGGGCTGACCCGATCCTTCAGGGCAGGCTTTCAGCGCGGGCGCTGCGGCTGTGCCGGCAGCGCATGCATCATCGTCTCGGCTTCCACGTATTTGACCTCCGGGTCGCTGGCCAGGGCTTTCAGCAGCCGCTGCGCATCTCTGCGGTCCAGCGCCTGGGCGGTCATGAAAAGGTCGGCCCCCACCCCCAGCCGGCGCTGCCACTGCAGCTGTGGAAAAGGCCCATCCCCGCTTCCGGCCACGCTCCCGGGGTAGTTCGTACTTTCAAGCCTCGCCCGAGCCTGCTCCGGATCCCGACCCGGCGCGCTGTCCGGGTTGTACTTGACGATGAAACGCTGCCACGGCCCGTCGCCGTCCAGTTGCTGCATTGTCTGCACACCATCCTCCCGCGTTGCCATGCTCACACAAGCCGCTGCCAGCAGCATGCACGCAACCGTTGCCACCGCAAACCACCGGATCATCGCAATCCTCCTCATCGAAAATCAGACGGGCACCCCGACGCGTGCCGGGGTGCCCGTTGGTTGCAGCCGCGCTTGCGACGCGTTCGTCAGTCGTGACTGCCCGTCAACGTGAGCCCGGAGTATGCGCTGTAGCCCCGCACCAGCACGTGATACGTGCCACCGGCAGCGGTCGTGGAGGTACAGGACTCATTGTTGCCCGCCCGGTAGGGACGGCAGTCGTAGGTTGAGGTGGTCGGCTGCGCATTGCGGCGAACGTACAAATCGGCATCGCCGCTGCCGCCGCTGATGCCGATCACCATGTTCGGCGCGCCGGCCGGCACGGTGAAGGTGTACCTGCGCTCGCTGCTGGCCGCGCCGGACAGTCCTGAGACCGGCACACCGTTCTGCAGCTGGTTGCCGCCACCGCTTCCGCCAGCCTGGTAGCTGCCGGTGAGGGTGACTCCGGAGAACGCGGAATACCCGCGCAGCATGACGTGCCAGGTGCCCGCCTGCGGCGACGCAACGCTGCAGGTCTCGTTGTTGCCTGACTGGTACGGACGGCAGTCCCAGCTTGACGTGGTCGGCTGCGACCCGCGGCGGACGTAGAGGTCAACGTCGCCGGTGCCCCCTGTGGTGCGGATCTGCAGGTTGGTGGCGCCCGCCGGCACGGTGAGGGTCCAGTACTGCGTGCTTCCGGACCCGCCCGACACGCCGCTGACCGGGGCCCCGTTTTGCAGCTCGCCCGGACCGGGTCCTGGACCAGGGCCGGGATCACCTCCGCCCCCGCCCATGGCCGCTTGCACTGCGGCGTGGGCATCCACGATCCCGGCCCCGCATCCGCCGGAGCAGGATCCCGGCAGCGACCGGGCCGTCGATTTGAGGATCGATTCAACCTGCGCCGGGCTCAGCGGCGTGGGGGCCGCCGACTGCATCAGCGCCACCACGCCGGCCACGTGCGGCGCCGCCATCGAGGTGCCGTTGTAGGAAGCGTAGCTTTCCGAACCCGGCGTGGTGGTGCCGCTGTTGAGCGTGGACATGATGCCCACGCCCGGCGCCGAGACGTCGATGCCGGTGCCATAGTTGGAGAAGCTCGCGCGCGACCCGTTCTGGTCGGTGGCTGCCACGGCAACCACGTTGCCGCAGTTGGCCGGGGTGAAGCCGGACACGTTCATGTTGCTGTTGCCGGCGGCCACCACCACCGTGGTGCCGCGCGAGACCGCGCCGTTGATAGCGTTCTGGGTCGTGTTGCCGCAGCTGCCCTGCCCGCCCAGGCTGAGATTGATGACCTCGGCCGGATTCTGGTTGCCCGGAACGCCCGGGACCGAACCGCCGGAAGCCCAGATGATGCCGTCGGCGATATCGGATGTGTAACCGCCACCGCGCCCCAGCACCCGCACGTGGGACACCTTGGCGTTGAACGCGGTACCGGCCACGCCTACGCCGTTGTTGGTCAGCGCCGCCACGGTTCCCGCCACGTGGGTTCCGTGCCAGCTGGACGGGCTGCCACCGTAGTAATCACCCGGATCAGCAGGGTTTGAATCACGCCCGTTTCCATCCCCGCCCACCGTCGCGTCGCTGATCATGTCGTAGCCGGCAATGGTGTTGCCGTTGAGGTCGCTGTGACTGGTGCTGCCCGTATCCAGCACCGCCACCACCACGCCCGCCCCGGTGCTCAGGTCCCAGGCCTGGTTGGCGCGAATCCCCGCGCTGGCGCTGGAATAGCCCCACTGCTGGTTGTAACGGGGATCGTTGGGGGTCAGCGCGTGCTGCAACAGCTGATCGACTTCCACGTACTCCACACTGGGGTCCGTGGCGATCTGGCGCATCAGGACCTCCGCTTCCACCCGATCAAGTTTGCGCGGCGTGCGGATCACATCCGCCCCGGTCGCCATGCGGCGCAGATGCTCGACCTTCAGCTGGCCACCGCGGCGCGCACTGGCGGCAGCGGAATCGAGGGAATTTCGCAACGCTGCAGGATCGGCAAACTGGCGGCTGTCATCGCGGTACTTGACGATGAAACGGTCATGGCCGTCAGCAGACTGCAACCCGCTGAGCTGGACCCGTTCGGAGGCCGTCGCGGCGGCCAGCGGCGACAGGATGAGCGCCACCATGGCGGCAATCGCACGCGGACGCATGCGGTGATGGGAAGTGCTGGACATGTAGGAGTACCCCGGTTGCTGGACTGTGACGTCAGGAAGACGGACACGGAGCGAAGCGCGGATGGGGGTACAGCGGACTTGCTGGCCGCACAACGTCCCGACAGGTCGCGGGCCGAGGGTTGCGCCCGCTTGCTGACGCTATGCCCGGGCAGTCCCTGCCACAAGAGCAAAACAGTCGGTCAGCGCATGCCAACCATGACTTTCGTCACGGATCGGGAATCCGGGTTGAAAAATCAGTGACCCTGAGGGTCAGAACATGCCCGTTTGCAGGCGTGCGGCCTCGGACATCATGCTGGCATTCCACGGCGGGTCGAACACCAGATCCACGTCCGCCTCGGTCACGGTGGGGATCATCTCCAGCCGGTGGCGCACATCGTCAACGATCACATCGCCCATCCCGCAGCCCGGGGCGGTGAGGGTCATCTTGATCTCCACCAGACGCCCCCCATCCCCCACCGGCTCGACCTTCGCCTCGTACACCAGGCCCAGGTCCACGATGTTGATCGGGATCTCCGGATCAAAACAGGTGCGCAGCTGCTGCCATACCAGCTTCTCCACCTCGGTCTCGTCGGCGCCATCGGGCAGTTCGATCGGCGGAGGAACCTCCTTGCCGATCGCATCCGCGTCGCTACCGGCGATCCGGAACAGGTTGCCTTCGACAAACACGGTGTAGCTGCCGCCGAGGGCCTGGGTGATGTAGCCGACGCTGCCAGCAGGCAGGGTCACGGAATCGCCCTGGGGGACCAGGACGGCGGGGCAATCGCGCTCAAGGCGCACGGGTTCACTGGTTCGGGAATACATAGGCTGGTCAATGGGGGCAGTGCGGCGCACTCACAAGCTGCATTGTATCGCCGCTGCCCCGGGGCGGTATGCTGTCGCGCCCCCGGACCCCATGCGCCCATGACTTCCCGTCCCGCCGCGACGCCACTCTGGTTCACCCTGCTGTTTTTGCTGCTGGGCATCGCCGGCTGCGCGGCGCTGTGGGTGCTGGTGTCGATGGCCACGGGCAGCACGGTGAGCTGGATGGCGGTAGTCGCCGCCCTGGATGCCGCCCTGCTGCTGCGCCTGGTGCGTGTCCGCCCCGGGTTTTCGCGCGCCCTTTGGGGCGTGCTGGCCACCGCCGGCTGCATCGTGCTGTCGGTGTGGGTGGTAGTGGCCGGACTGCTGGGCCGGATGCTGGGACTTTCTCCATGGGAGGCCGCGCTGAAACTGGGCCCCCAGCATGCCTGGGTGCTGACCCAGACAACCCACGGCGCAGCCGAAATGGCCTGGCTGGCCGCGGGCCTGGTGATCGCCGCCGTGCTTTCGCGCTGAGCGGCGGCTGGTGGCGATTGGCAAGCGGCGGGCGTTCAGTGCCCGCCGTCGAGCGCCTTGAGCTCGCTGACCAGAGCGCTGGCCATGTCCGCGCCATCCCCGTAAAGCATGCGTGTGTTGTCGGCGTAGAACAGCGCATTCTCGATGCCCGCGAAGCCGGTGCCCTTGCCGCGCTTGATCACGATGGTGTTCTTCGAGTCCACCACGTCCAGGATCGGCATGCCGTAGATCGGGCTGGCCGGATCGGTCTTGGCCACCGGGTTGACCACGTCGTTGGCGCCGATCACCAGGCTCACGTCGGTGTTTTTGAACTCGGGGTTGATGTCGTCCATGTCCACGATCAGGTCGTAGGGCACCCCGGCTTCGGCCAGCAGCACGTTCATGTGCCCGGGCATGCGCCCGGCCACCGGGTGGATGGCGAACTTCACCTTCACCCCGCGCTCGATCAGCCGCTGGCTCAGCTCCCAGATCTTGTGCTGGGCCTGGGCCACGGCCATGCCATAGCCGGGCACGATCA
Organism: Luteimonas qiangzhengi; assembly: GCF_039548515.1. Taxonomy (NCBI): domain Bacteria; kingdom Pseudomonadati; phylum Pseudomonadota; class Gammaproteobacteria; order Lysobacterales; family Lysobacteraceae; genus Luteimonas; species Luteimonas qiangzhengi. Next base: position 21,853 of record NZ_JBCLVE010000017.1, read on the forward strand.
CCACACGCTCGGCGTAGGCCATCATCGCCGCCACGTCGCCGGCCTCGATCGGCTTCTGGCTGCCTTCAATCGCCTGCGCCTCGCCGCTGGCGCCGAAGTTGGAAAACAGCACGCTCTTGATTGAGCGGTTCATGGCCTTGGCCATCAGCCGCGTCAGCAGGATGCCGGCCGCGCCCACCATCATGCCGGCGATAATCAGCGCCTCGTTGCCCAGCACGTAGCCCTCGAACGCCACCGCCAGACCGGTCAGCGCGTTGTAGAGCGAAATCACCACCGGCATGTCGGCGCCGCCAATCGGCAGCGTCATCAGCACGCCCAAGGCCAGCGCGACCGCGAAGAAGGCGATGATCCACGGCACGCCGAGGGTCCACATCGCCAGTCCGCCCAGTACGATCGCGGCCACGAACACGCCCGCATTGAAGACCTGCATGCCGGGGAAGGCGTAGCGCTTGTCCATGCGCCCGTCGAGCTTGGCCCAGGCGATCAGCGAGCCGGACAGAGCCACGGCGCCGATCAGCGCACCGGTCACCGCCAGCAGCGGCACCACCACGCCAGGCGTAGCCCCTGCATCCGACCAGCGCAGCAGCTCCACCGCGCCGATCGCAGCCGCGGAGCCGCCACCCAGGCCGTTGTACAGGGCCACCATCTGCGGCATATCGGTGATCGCCACCTTCTTGCCCGAATACCAGGCCAGCGCGCCACCGACCGCGAGCGCCACCAGGATCAGGGCGATATTCTCCAGTCCGGGCAGCAGGAAGGTGGCCACCGTGGCGATCACCATGCCCAGACCGGCCCACTGGATGCCGCTGCGGGCAGTACGCGGCGACGCCATCCGCTGCAGGCCCAGGAGGAACAGCGTGGCAGCCACCAGATAGCTGACCTTGACCACCAGCGACAGCATTTCCGGCCCGGTCCAGCTCATGACCCGCTCCCCTTGCCGCCAGCACCGGGCTTGCTGCTCTTGAACATCTCCAGCATCCGCTCGGTGACCACATAGCCGCCGGCGGCGTTGCCCGCCCCCATCACCACCGCAACGAAACCGATGATTTTTTCCACCGTCGTATCCGCGTGACCCAGCACCACCATTGCGCCGATCAGCACCGCCCCGTGGATGAAGTTGGACCCGGACATCAGCGGCGTATGCAGGATCACCGGCACCCGCGAAATGATCACGTGGCCGGCGATTGCCGCCAGCATGAAGATGTACAGCGCCACGAACCCATCGCCCATGCCCTACTCCCTGCCCGGAACCCTGAGGTTGAACCGCATCATAACCACACATCAATTACATACCAGCCGGTCAACCGCAGCCGCATCCACGCGTTGTCAGTGGCAGACCCCGACAAGCAAGGTGCACCAGGCAACCGCATGGACGGCAATTCCGCCAGGCAAATTGAATACCCCGGCACGGCTACGGCGCGCCCGGCCCCGCGCCGCAGCGGTAAGCTGGGCCTGGTGAGCAAACCAGACCCCAGCGTCGAGCCGCGCATGCCTGCCCAGTCCAGGCCCGCCCAAGCCAGGGAAGAAACCCTGGAGGCGTTCTTCGCCGGCGTGCGCGCCCGTGCGTTCCGCTTTGCCGAGATCGGCCTGCGCAGCCGCGACGATGCCCTGGATGCCGTGCAGGACGCGATGACCCGGATGCTGGGCTATCGCGAACGGCCCGCGGAGGAGTGGCCCACCCTGTTCTGGACCATCCTGCGCAGCCGGATCATCGACATCCAGCGCCGGCGCACGTTCCGCCTCGGCTGGATGACCAGCTCCGAGGACCGGGAAATCGAGGGCCCCGAGTGGGCCGACGACGCCCCCGACCCCTCACGGGCGCACGACAGCCGCGAGGCCTGGGCGCAACTGGTTGAAGCGCTGCGCGCACTGCCGCGCAGGCAGCGCGAAGCCTTCACCCTGCGCGTGCTGGAAGAGCTGGACGGGGCCACCACCGCACGGGTGATGGGCTGCAGCGAGGGCTCGGTAAAAACGCACCTGTCGCGTGCGCGCGGCGCACTGCAAAAGAAACTGGAGGAGTTCCAATGAGCGGCGACACCCACAATTCGCAGCGTGTTGACCAGATTGCCCGGTCGCTGCACGCCAGTGCCGTGGCCCACGTACCGGCACAGACACTGGCCCGGCTGCGCCCGCGCCCACAGTCGGCACCCGCCCGCCCCACCTGGCTGGCCCGGCCCGCTGGCTGGGGACTGGCAACCGCCTGCGCGGCGATGTTTGTATTCGCAGCTGGCCTGTACGTGCTGGTGTCCCCGGATGCCCTCGATCCCCAGCCGTTCCCGGTTGAAACCATGGCCGATTCAGGCGCGCCCGCTGCGGCGCCCGCCTTCGACCCCTACGACGATCCCCTGAGCACGTTCGACGAGGATCCCGACCTGTTTGTCTGGCTGGCCTCTGATGCCCAGCCGGTCGCGATGGAGTAGACACATGCGAATCCCAACACTTGCCGCTGCCCCCACGCTTGCGATGGCGCTCGCCCTGGGGCTGGCCGGACTCGCCGGACCGGCCCAGGCGCAGACCTCGCAGGAGCTCCCCGAATGGGACCAGCTGACCAGCCAGCAGCGCGAAGCACTGATCACCACCGTACGCGACCGCTGGAATGACGCCCCCGCGCAGCGCGCGCGCATGCTCCGCCACGCCGAGCGCTGGCAGCAGATGTCACCGGAAGAACGCCAGCGCGCCCACCACGGCATGAAGCGCTGGCGCGACATGAGCCCGGAAAGTCGCGAGGAGGCCCGCGCCCTCTACCAGCGGATGCGCACGATGCCCGAAGCCGAGCGCCGCGCCTTGCACGAGCGGTGGAAGGACATGACCCCCGACCAGCGCCGCGAGTGGCTCGAACAGAACCCGCCGCGCCGCTGACTCTCCAGACGCCTCTACGGCTCGGTTCGCGGGGGCCAGACGGTCCTGGCCAGCAGCTCGTCTTCCCAGTCGAACGCAAGCGCGCCGTCCGCGATCAGCAGCTGGACGAAGTTGAACACGTTGCGCGCGTACATTTCGCTGGCGTGCTGGGCGCCCTCGCTGGCGAGGTTCAAAGGCCCGGCAATCGTCACTCCGTCGTGTACGAAGGTGTCACCCGGACGGGTGAGTTCGCAGTTGCCACCGGATTCGGCCGCCAGGTCCATCACCACCGTGCCCGGCTTCATGCCCTGGACCATGTGCGCGGTGATGATCTTCGGTGCCGGCCGTCCCGGCACCGCGGCCGTGCACACGATCACGTCGATATTCTTCAGGTGTTCGCCCAGACGCCGCTGCTGTTCCGCGCTCTCCTCATCGGTGAGCTGGCGCGCGTAGCCGCCTTCGCCCGCGGCGCTTACACCCAGGTCGAGGAAGCGCCCGCCAAGCGATTCGATCTGCTCGCGGGTTTCCGGCCGCACGTCGAAGCCTTCCACCTGTGCCCCCAGCCGGCGGGCGGTGGCGATCGCCTGCAGGCCGGCCACGCCGGCGCCGATCACCAGCACCTTTGAGGGTCGTATGGTGCCGGCGGCGGTGGTCAGCATCGGGAAAAACCGGGGAGCCAGCCAGGCTGCAGCCAGTACCGCCTTGTAGCCGGCCATGCCGGCCTGTGAGCTGAGCACGTCCATGGCCTGGGCCCGCGTTGTCCGCGGCAGGCGTTCAAGCGGGAAAGCAAGAATTCCGCGCGCGACCAGCGCCTCTCCGCGCGCCGGATCAGCCTGCGGCTGCAAGATGCCTACCAGCACCGCGCCCTGCTTCAGGCCCGCGATCGCGCCCGCCGCAGGGGGCTGTACGCAGAGCACCAGATCGGCATCGGTCACCGCATCGCGGGTTGAGTCCACCAGGGTGGCGCCGGCATCGGCGTACGCCTGATCGGGAAAGTGGGCGCCTGCACCGGCACCCCGCTCCACCAGCAGTCGCGCACCGGTGGTGGCGAGCTTGCGGCAGGTTTCCGGGGTCAGTGCTACGCGCCGCTCCCCCTGTGCGGTCTCACGCGCGACACCAATGGTCAGCGTCATCGTTCGCCTCCGTTTCCCAGATCGGACATCCTAGCGCGAATCATTCCGTCGCCGGGCCGGTCAGGGTCGTCTCGATGCGCTGCAGCGCAGCCTCCACCGCATCTTCGGGAGGACGCGCCAGCAGCCGCCCATCGATGAGCATTGCCGCCAAATCCTGCGGTGACAGCAGCAGCTCGCGGGTGCCCTGCGCTCCCACCAGCAGGCTGGTGCCGCTGAGCGGGCTGCGCCAGGCCAGTCGCAGCGCACGAACCGGCTCGCCCGCTTCCATCTGCACCAGGATCCTGCCCGGTTCCAGCCCTTCCAGCCCGTCCAGCCCGGCAGGCAGCGCGAGATGGCTGTCCACCCCGCCCGGCTCGGCAAGTGGCTCGGCAAGCTGCTCAAAAGGGTGCACCCGGCGGGGCGCGTCCGGGCTGGCGAGCTCCCTCACCAGCGTCGCCACCTGCGATCCGGCACCCGCCGGCTCCTGACCCAAAGCGGCATAGCAGTCGTGCAGGCGCGGCTGCAGCTCGATCAGGCGCGTGGCCACCTGCGCCCCATGACCCTGTGCCGCGTCTGCATCGAGCCGCACCAGCGCATCACCCAGCGCCAGCGCAGTGTCATGGCGCTCCGAGTCCGGGCCGGCACGCAGCCAGGCCTGCACCAGCGACGGGCGCCAGTACTCGTCCAGGAACGCCGCCACGGCTGGCAGCAGCGGCCGTTCGTGCAGGCGTGAGGCCAGTTCACGGTCGGCCGCACGCCGCGCCGCCTGCAGACGTTCCCCGCCCTCGATTGCCTGCCAGGCCCTGCGTTCGCTGACCGCGGCCCGTCTGCGCAGCGGCTCCAGCGCACGCTCGAGCCGGGCCAACGCCCCGACAAAAATGGCGTCGTCACCTTGATATCCGTCGACCACTTCCCGTGCCGCGTCGTCAGCCAGGCCGTGCAGTTCGGCGTCATGCGGCCCGGTACGGCGATTGCCGTCCCACAGCTCCACCAGCACCGATAGCAGTCGTATCGCGGGCAGCTGCGAGGCCTGTTCGAACAATCCCGGCTCAGCCAGCGCCAGGCGCAGGTAAGGCAGCGACAGCCGGGCCAGCCATTCCAGGGCACTGGATGACAGGTGGTGGTTTGCGGCCAACTGATCAAACAGCATGCCGATCAGGTCAACCGCGTCGTCCTGCTCGACCGAAGGCCGCGCGCTGGCGCTGTCGATTCCCAGACTCCTGGCCATGCGGTCCAGGTCGTTTCGCATCAGCCGCCCGTACCCGGTGTGCGCGACCATAGGCGGCACCGGCTCGCCCTGCGACAGGGAAAGCACGGCCAGAAACTCCTCCGCCCGCAGACTGCGCACGCCAGGCACCCGCTCACCGCGCGCATCCCGCCGGGAGCGGACACGGTGTCGCAGGATGTTGCCCCGCAATGCGTCGCTCCGGCTCTGCGAAGCCGGGGCGAGCGCTCTGTCCTCGCCCCAGCCCCGCGCCGCATCGCCCCTGCGCGCGCTGACCATGGTTGCGGCAAGCGTGGCGTAATCGCTGACCCCGGCCAGCGCGCATCCCGCATCGGCCAGCTGGCGATTGCACCAGCCGTAGACCCCCACCAGGCTTTCGCCTGCCAGTCGCTCAAAGTGGCGCAACAGCGCGCCGCGCAGGCGCGGACCGCAATCGGCCGGAGTGAAGGTGTAGAGGAAGCTGTCAACAAGGTGCTGCGGCGAAAACGGGTTGGCAGGGCGCACCTTGCCCCCCATTTCAGCCGCCAGCGACCACAGCCGCCGGTCAATGGTGTCAAGCACATCGGCGTGGCGCCGCTCCAGGGCCTCGATCGTCGGATGCCCGATCAGCTGTGCCTGCAGCTCGTCATCCGACACCAGGCTGAACGCGTCGTGCACCTCCACCCGGGGCGGTTCCGGCCATTTCGCAAACGCGCGGTGGAAGTAGGTCTTCCAGCGCCGCTCGTAGGCGAGGATCTGACCGGCAATAATGTTCAGATTGGCAATGTCTTCCGCGCCGTCCTGCGGAACCTCTTCAGCGCGCATCTGTCGTAGCAGCGCAGCCTTCTCCGCCTCGAGACAGTCGGTAAGCAGCGGCAACAACTGCGCCGCCACCCCGGCTTCGAGCGCCTCCACCAGCGCGGCGTAGCGGATGCCGGCGCCATCATCACGCCTGTCCAGACCGAACTGCCCCTTCTGCATGACGTCCCTTTCCACCAATCCACTCTCCTGACCGCTCACCGAACACACCAGTTCGTGACAGAGGTCGCAGTTTAACGTGGAGAATGCGGAACGCGATCAGTCGTCGTTGACCGCCCGCAGCGGCGGAGCGGGCGGCTGGTTCAGGCGCTGCCAGAGCTGCTTCATCGCCTCGTCGAAGGGAGCGTCCACCGAGCGCACCACGACCCTGCCATTGCCGACCAGCGCGGCGAGCTCTTCCGGCGACACGACCATCTGCCTGACGCCGCGGCGGTTGACGATCAGAAAGCGTGACGTGAGCGGACTGATCCAGGCAATCCGCGCGGCCGATTCACGGCCGTGGCGATCGACCAGCCGCAGGCCCTGGCCCACCCGCAAGCGGCGCATGCGCGCGGCGATGGCGGGGTCATGTTTGAGGCTGTCCAGTCCGCCGGCCAGGCGCAAGGGAATCCCGGCCTCCTCGTCAGCGGTTTCGTCCAGGGCGTCACCGTGCGGCTGGTGGACGGAACGCGCGGTGTCGGGCATGGCCAGCGCGGAAATGATCCGCGCCACGGCGTCACGGGCGGCGTTGGCATCAAGGCCACAGCTGGTGTAGCACTCGCCCAGCGGAGCCTGCAGGGCCAGCAGCTGATCGGCAACAGCCGAGCCGCGCACCTGCGCCGCGTCGGCATCCACCTGCACCATCGCATCTCCCAGGCCGATCGCACGGCGATGCCGCTCTGAATCCGGCCCGTCGCGCAGCCAGGTCTGGGTGAGGTAGTGGCGCCAGTGTTCGTCGATGAAATGGGCAATGGGCTGGGTCAGCGGCCGCTGGGCCAGACGCGAGGCCACCAGGCTGTCGGCATTGGTGCGTGCAGCCTGCAGCCGTTCGCGACCGTGGATAGCCTCGGCCACGCGTTTTTCCGCCACGCCCGAGCGGCGACGCTGCTGATCCAGCTGGTCGCGCAGCTCGCTGGCAGCCAGTTCGAAGATCGCCTGGTCGTCCTGGTATTCCTCCACCACCCGGTCCACGGCGTGCTCGGCACGATCCAGGGTTTCCCGGTCCTGCGGGCTTTGCCCGGTGTTGCCGTCGCAGGCCTCGGTCAGCGCATCCAGCAGGCGCCGGGCGGGATGGCTGCGACGGTTGAACATGGAATCATCGGTCAGCGCGACCTTCACGTACGGCACCACCAGACGCCCGTACATCGACTGGGCACGGCGCAGCAGGTCGTTGGCGTCGCACAGCGACTGGAAAAGAATGCCGACCAAGTCGATCGCATCCTCCTCGTCGGCGGCAAAGCGCGTCGTCGAAGGATCGAACCCCAGCTGGCGCACGCCTCCCAGGATCTCGGTGCGGATCACATCGGCCAGCGCGCGCTGGTCTTCTCCGGCAAGCACCTTTGCGTAGGGAGCAGGGTCCTCTCCCTGCAGCAGCGAGGCGACGCTGAGCATGTCCTCGGTGTCCAGCACCTGGCCCGCGGCTTCGGCAGCGGCCTCGGCCACCGCCCCGGCGTCCTCGGCCACGCTGGCGCCGTCATCGGCCGGCACCGCATGCAGGCCGCCGCTGGCACGCCATGCACGCAGCTGTTCACGGACGATATCGCGGTAGCGCAGCGGCTGTCCGTCACCCGGAACATCCCCGTGCAACCGTGCGCCCGTCCCCGCGGAAAAACCACCGACGCTGGCCCCGGCAGGCCTTTCACCGGCCTGCCTTTCACCCGTCTGCTCCACTCCGGCCTGCCCACTTCCGCCCTGCCCCGTGATGGGATCCACCACCCCACCGTCCGGCACCCAGGCGTCAGCGGCCTCGGCAACCCGGGATGAAGATCCGGCATCACGCCCGCGGCCGGAGGAATAGCCGCGCCGTGCAGCACCCGCGCCCTGACCGCCGTATTCCGCCTCGGCCAGGGTGCGGTTGGCCATCACGTAGACCTCGCCAAGGACCTTGGGCAGGCGCTTGTCGAATTGCTGGAACACCATCGTGCGCAGACCCGGGGTCAGGTCGTCCTCGTCAAACAGATCGACGAAAGACGACACCGCCACTTCCGGGCGCAGCGGATTGCGCGGCTGCCCTTCGATACCGATGCTGGCGGCCAGCGCCTCCAGCCTTTCATCCAGCTGGGCCAGCGGATGAAGAAACTGGTGTTCCAGCAGCTCCACGATCTGCTGCCCGGCCAGATAGGTCTCCAGCTCACCCTCGGACATCAGCTCCAGATTTTCGGGCCGCTCGGGCTCGGCGGAGGGCTCACGCCAGAACTCGAACGACTCCTCGATCGATTCGCGATACCGGTTGGCCAGCTCCAGCGCCCGGTGGCTGAGCGCGAGCACGGCCACGCGATCTTCCTGCGCGGCGCTGAAGTTGTGCCCGGCCAGCGCCGCCAGCCGCGCCTGCTCCTCGATCGTGCTCCAGAATCCGGACAGCACGCCGACCAGTTCGGTGACGGCCTCACGTTTCAGACGCTCGAGAATGCGCTCCGCATCCCGGCTTCCGGAAGGCGCAGTGCGAGGGGACGGTCTTTCGGCGATGTCGTCTCTGGACGGCATTCGGGTCACAATCAGGGGGGAGCGGCACGGACTGCGTGCCACACATGTATACCATCCTGAATGAACAACGACGAGTCTGTGAACCCCATTCCAGATGCCGCCGATCAGCGACGCTCGCTGCTTTTGAACCGGCGCTCCACCCCCGCACGCCAGCTTTCCGAACCAGCTCCGGATTCGGCCACCCTGATGAAGATGCTGTCGTCCGCGAGCCGGGTCCCCGACCATGGCAGGCGGGAGCCGTTCCGCTTCATCGCCATTGAAGGCCAGGCCCGCCAGGCACTGGGCGAGGAGCTGGCCAGGATCACCCTTGCCGCAGACCCCGATGCCACGCCGGCCGCGATTGAAAAGGACCAGCAGCGCTTCACCCACGCGCCTCTGGTGGTGGCAGTGGTGGCGGTGCTCGACGAGGAAGACACCCGCATCCCGGAACAGGAGCGCCTGCTCACTGCCGGCTGCGTGTGCTTCTCGCTGCTGCTGGCGGCCCAGGCGGAAGGCTTTGGTGCCCAGTGGCTGACCGGCTGGCCCGCATATGACAGGAACGTGGCCAACCGGCTGGGGCTATCGGAGCAGGAGCGGATTGCCGGTTTCATCCATATCGGCACTCCCACCCACGCAGCTCCCGAGCGCGAACGGCCGGACACGGCCGCGCTGCTCACCACCTGGCAACCGTGACGACGGAGCTCAGCACCCGTCCGCCACTGCACCTGGTGGATGCCAGCCTGTACGTATTCCGGGCCTGGCATTCCATGCCGGACGAATTCCAGGACGCCGACGGCTGGCCTACCAATGCCGTCCACGGGTTTGCCCGCTTCCTGCTGGAACTGCTGGAGCGTGAGCGCCCACGGCACATCGTGATCGCATTCGACGACGCTCTGAACGGCTGCTTCCGCAACACCCTCTATCCGCCCTACAAGGCCAACCGGCCGCCGACGCCGGACACGCTCAAGCGCCAGTTCGCCTACTGCCGGGCGCTGTGCATGGTGCTGGGCCTGAACGTGCTGGGCCACGGCGAGTACGAGGCCGACGACCTGATCGGCAGCGCCCTGCACCAGGGTCGAGGACTTGGCCATCGTGGCGTGATCGTATCGGCGGACAAGGACTTGTCCCAGCTGCTGCAGCTCGGAGACCAGCAGTGGGACTTCGCCCGCGGAATGCGCTGGGGACCCGATGGCGTGCATGCCCGCCACGGCGTAACCCCCGACCAGATCACCGACTACCTGGCCCTGTGCGGCGACAGCGTTGACAACATCCCCGGAGTGCCGGGCGTGGGCGCACGCACGGCGGCGGCCCTGCTCGCCCACTTCGGCAGCCTGGATGCCCTGCTCGAACGGACCGACGAGGTGCCATTCCTGCGCCTGCGCGGCGCGGCGCGCGTGGCCGCCTCGCTGCGCGCGCACCGCGAAGAAGTCCTGCTGTACCGGCAGCTGACCACCATTGCCTGCGATGTACCGCTGGGCGAGAGTGCCGCCCCGTTCCCACGCGGAGAGGCCGAAGCCGACGCGCTTTGGGCCCTGTGCGATGCCATGGATTTCGGCCCGCTCACCCGGCGCCGCCTGCACGAAGCTGCGAACCTGCCATTCACCCCTGCCGCGGACGCATATCGATGAACAACTCCCCTGCTGAAGACATCAAACTGCTTCACGAAGGCAAGTGGCTGCGCCTGGTCAAGCGCGGCCGCTGGGAATGGTGCGAACGCACCCACAGCGCCCTTGGCCTGGCCGTGCAGGTCATTGCCGTCACTCCCGACGATCGGGTGCTGTTTGTGGAGCAGTACCGCGAAGCACTCGGCGCAAGCGCGATCGAGATGCCGGCAGGCCTGGTGGGCGATGACGATGACAACGACACCATCGAAGCGGCCGCCCGGCGCGAGCTGATCGAGGAAACCGGCTGGGAGCCGGGCCACGTCGAGGTGCTGGTGGGCGGCCCCACCAGCGCCGGCATGAGCAACGAGCGCATCGTGATGGTCCGCGCCCGGGATCTGCGCCAGGTCGGCGCCGGCGGCGGCGTGGGTGGGGAAAACATCATCGTGCATGCCATCCCACGCGCCGACGCCCCCGCCTGGCTGATGCAAAAGCACGCCGAAGGCTACGCGCTGGATCTCAAGCTGTGGGCCGGCCTGTGGATGATCGACCGCAACCCGGATGGCAGTCCCGCCTGAGCGGCGGGTTTGCCGGCTTCGCCCGCCTACTCGGCGAAGCGGTCGGTGGCCTGCACCAGCGCGTCGGTATTTTCCGGCTCGAATGCCGAATGTCCGGACGCCGGGGTGATCACCAGCTCGGCCTTCGGCCACGCCTTGTGCAGATCCCAGGCATTGTTGACCGGGCACACCACGTCGTAGCGGCCGTGCACGATGACGCCGGGGATATCCACCATCCGGTACACGTCGCGCAGGATCTGGCCATCCACTTCGAAGAATCCGCGGTTGTGGAAGTAGTGGTTCTCGATGCGGGCAAAGGCCAGCGCGAAAGCGGGGTCGCCGTGGCCGCTGACGAACTCCGGATCCTGATGCAGGAATGAGGTCGAAGCCTCCCACACGCTCCAGGCCTGCGCGGCATCCAGCCGGGTGGCTTCATCGTCACTGGTCAGGCGGCGATTGTAGGCGGCGATAAAGTCGTCGCGCTCGTCTGCGGGAATCGCGGCCTCGTACTGCTCCCAGGCTTCCGGAAACAGCCGCGAAGCGCCCTGCTGATAGAACCACTCCACTTCCCAGCGGCGCAGCATGAAGATGCCGCGCAGCACCAGCTCGCGCACCCGGCGCGGATGCTGCTGGGCATAGGCCAGCGCCAGGGTCGATCCCCAGGAGCCGCCAAACACCTGCCAGGTATCAATTCCCAGGTGCTCGCGCAGTTTTTCGATATCGTCCACCAGGTGCCAGGTGGTGTTGTCGATCAGCTCCGCATTGGGGGTGGAGCGCCCGGCCCCACGCTGGTCGAACAGCACGATCCGGTACCGGGCCGGATCATGGAAGCGGCGCATTTTGGCGCCGGCACCGCTGCCCGGCCCGCCGTGCAGCAACACCACCGGCTTGCCCTTGGGATTGCCACACTGCTCGTAATAAAGCGCATGACGCCCGTCAACCTGCAGCATGCCGCTGTCATAGGGCTCGATCTCCGGATACAGCGTGCGCATTCGGCGCCTCTCCACGGTCTTTTCCAACCGCAAAGTCTAACAGCGGCTCAACTCCCTTCCGCCGTTACAGGCCGCCGACCCAGGGTCACGCGGTCCCGATTTTCCAGATCGCGCCCGGTCTGCACGGCTTCCAGTCCTGCGCCGGTGAACAGCGCGCGCACGGCCTCGCCCTGCTCCAGGCCGTGTTCGACCAGCAGCCATCCTCCGGGCACCAGGTGCCCGGGGGCGCCGGCCACGATGATCCGCAGCGCGTCCAGCCCGTCACGGCCCGAAGCCAGGGCTGCAGGTGGCTCAAAGCGCAGGTCGCCGCGATCCAGGTGGACATCCCCGGCAGCGATGTACGGGGGATTGGAGGCAATCAGATCGAACTGCTGGCCAGATACGGGCGCGAACCAGTCGCCCTGGGCGAAAGCGACGTTGGCCAACCCATGCTCCCGCGCATTCGCCTTCGCCACCGCCAGCGCGTCGGCGCTTTGATCGGTGGCCAATACCTGCGCCTGCGGCCGCTCGCTGGCCAGGGCCAGGGCAATCGCGCCGCTGCCGGTGCCCAGGTCGAGCACCCGGGACGGCAATTGGGTCGGCAGCCGCTCAAGCGCCAGCTCCACCAGACGTTCGGTGTCCGGGCGCGGGATAAGGGTGTCGGGGCTGACTGCCAGGTCCAGGGTCCAGAAGCCCCGCCGGCCGGTCAGGTAGGCCACAGGTTCGCCCGCCTCGCGCCGCTCCACCAGCGCCTGGAAGCTGGCGACAGCCTCATCGTCCAGCGGCCTGTCTCCATGCGCGTACAGCCATGACACCGGGCGCTGCATCACATGTGCCAGCAGATGCATCGCGTCCTCGGGCGCAACGCGGGCGCGCGCGTCGCGCAGCAGCTCATCCGGACGCGTGGGGTTCATTCCGTTCATTGGTCGATGCTAGGGCGACGGCCACAACGCGTCCATCCATCACTGCAGGAAAGCCTTGAACACAGGCCTTGAACGCAGCCCTCAGACACTCCCGGGTCGAACTGGCTTGATAGGCAAGGCCTATTGTGTATATAATATCAATCGATTTCCCATATCGATTCACCCCGCCTATCATTCTCCCTGTCGCCGGCATCGCCCGGCCGCTCTCCCCCCTCTCCAACCCCAGAAACGAGGAATACATGTCCCTGATCAACACTGAAGTCCAGCCGTTCAAGACCACCGCCTTCCGCAATGGCGAGTTCATCGAAGTCACCGACGCCGACCTGAAGGGTCAGTGGTCGGTCCTGATTTTCATGCCGGCCGCCTTTACCTTCAACTGCCCGACCGAAGTCGAAGACGCCGCCGAAAGCTACGAAGAGTTCAAGAAGGCCGGTGCCGAGGTCTACATCGTCACCACCGACACCCACTTCTCGCACAAGGTGTGGCACGAGACCTCCGACGCGGTGGGCAAGGCCCAGTTCCCGCTGGTCGGCGACCCGACCCACCAGCTGACCCGCGCTTTCGGCGTGCACCTGGATGACGAAGGCCTGGCCCTGCGCGGCACCTTCGTGATCAACCCGGAAGGCGTGATCAAGACGATGGAAGTGCACGACAACGCCATCGCCCGTGACGTCACCGAGACCCTGCGCAAGCTCAAGGCTGCCCAGTACGTCGCCGCCAACCCGAACGAGGTCTGCCCGGCCAAGTGGAAGGAAGGCGAGAAGACCCTGAAGCCGTCGCTGGACCTGGTCGGCAAGATCTAAGTCCTGCTTCAGCAGGTTTGATCTGACAGGCTTGACCTGATCCACCTCACCCCGTCCCCGCCGCTGCGGGGACGGGAGTGAACCAGAGCCCGCGCCCGCGGCCAGCCAGTCGCCGCCAGCCCCCGCGAATCAGCGCGGAGCCGGCGCCGGCTCCGGTTCACTCCCTCCCCCCCCCTCCCCTACGTCCGATGCGCCCCAGTGCGCGTCGCGAACCCCGCTATCGCCTGCAGGAGATTTCCCATGTTGGATGCCGACCTGAAAGCCCAGTTGAAGGCTTACCTGGAGCGCGTGACGCGCCCGATCCAGATCACCGCGTCCGTCGACGACGGTGAAAAGTCCACCGAAATGCTCGCCTTGCTGGAAGACCTGAAGTCGGCCAGCAGCCAGATCAGCGTCGAAGTCGTGCGCGATGACAACGAGCGCAAGCCGTCGTTCGCCCTGACCACCCCGGGCCAGGACATCCACCTGCGCTTCGCCGGCCTGCCGATGGGTCACGAGTTCACTTCGCTGGTGCTGGCCCTGCTGCAGGTTGGTGGCCATCCGTCGAAGGCGGCCCAGGAAACGCTGGAGCAGATCCGCGGCCTGGAAGGCGAATTTGTATTCGAGACCTATTACTCGCTCAGCTGCCAGAACTGCCCCGACGTGGTCCAGGCGCTGAACCTGATGGCGGCCCTGAACCCGAACATCCGCCACGTGGCGATCGACGGTGCGCTGTTCCAGGACGAGGTTGAATCACGCGAGGTGATGGCGGTCCCGACCGTATTCCTCAACGGCAAAGTGTTCGACCAGGGCCGGATGAGCCTGGAGCAGATCGTGGCCAAGATCGACACCGGCGCCGAGGCCCGCGAGGCCGAAAAAATCGCCGCCAAGGAGCCGTTCGAGGTCCTGGTGGTTGGTGGCGGGCCGGCCGGCGCGGCTGCGGCGATCTATTCCGCACGCAAGGGCATCCGCACCGGCGTTGCCGCCGAGCGCTTCGGGGGCCAGGTGCTGGATACCCTCTCGATCGAGAACTTCATTTCCGTGCCGCACACCGAAGGCCCGAAGCTGGCCAGCGCGCTTGAGCAGCACGTGCGCGAATACGAGGTCGACATCATGGATCTGCAGCGCGCCGAAGCGCTGGCTCCGGCAGGTGATGATGGTCTGCACGAGATCAAGCTGGCCAACGGCGCCTCGCTTCGTGCGAAGACGGTCGTGCTGTCCACCGGCGCACGCTGGCGGCAGATGAACGTGCCGGGTGAGAACGAATACCGCAACAAGGGCGTGGCGTACTGCCCGCACTGTGACGGTCCGCTGTTCAAGGGCAAGCACGTGGCGGTGATCGGCGGCGGCAACTCCGGCGTCGAGGCCGCGATCGACCTGGCCGGCATCGTCGCCCACGTCACCCTGTTCGAATTCGACACCAAGCTGCGCGCCGACGAAGTGCTGCAGCGCAAACTGCGCAGCCTGCCCAACGTGACCATCCTCACCAGTGCCCAGACCACCAAGGTGCTGGGCGATGGCAAGCGCGTCAACGGCCTGGTCTATACCGACCGCGCCAGCGGCGACAGCCACGAGGTGAAGCTGGACGGCATCTTCGTGCAGATCGGTCTGCTGCCCAACACCGAGTGGCTCAAGGGCACGGTGGAGCTGTCCGACCGCGGCGAGATCGTCACCGACGGCCATGGCCGCACCAGCGTGCCGGGCGTGTTTGCTGCGGGCGACTGCACCACCACGCCGTACAAGCAGATCGTCATCGCAATGGGCGAAGGTTCGCGTGCGGCCCTGTCCGCGTTCGACCATCTCATCCGCACCAGCGCGCCCGCAGCCGCTACGGCGGCAGGCGCAGCGGCATGATCGCGCGCGCGGGCCAGGCGGCACGGCCGTGAACCTGCGCGACATCCATTACCTGGTCGCGCTCGCTGACCACAAGCATTTCGGCCGCGCCGCGGCCGCCTGCTTTGTCAGCCAGCCGACCCTGTCCACCCAGATCCGCAAGCTTGAAGAAGAGCTCGGCGTGGCCCTGGTGGAGCGGACGCCGCGCCGGGTCATGCTGACCCCGGCCGGCCTTGATGCGGTCGAGCGCGCCCGGCGGATCGTGGCGGAGGTGGAGCAGATGAAGGAGGCCGCCCGCAGGGAACAGGACCCCGAGTCCGGCGCTGTCCGGCTCGGCATCTTCCCCACCCTGGGTCCCTATCTGCTGCCTCATGTAGTGCCCCGGATCCGCAAACGGTTCCCGCAGCTTGAACTGCTCCTGGTGGAGGAAAAGAGCGACGTTCTGTTGGCCAGGCTACGCGATGGCCGCCTGGACGCGGCGATCCTGGCCCTGCCGCTGCCTGACGACCAGCTGCACACCGAACTGCTGTTTGAAGAACCCTTCGTGCTGGCGGTGCCCAAGGGCCATGCGCTGGCCAGCCGCGGCCCCCTGCGCATGCAGGACCTGGACAACGAACGCCTGCTGCTGCTCGAAGACGGCCACTGCCTGCGCGAGCAGGCGCTGGAAGTCTGTCACCTGGCCGGCGCCCATGAGCGCGGCGAGTTCCGCGCCACCAGCCTGGAGACCCTGCGCCAGATGGTGGCCGCCAACGTGGGCCTGACCCTGCTACCAACCCTGGCCGTGCAGCCGCCGGTAGCGCAATCGCCCGATATCCACCTGCTGCCATTCCAGGATCCCCCGCCCAGCCGCCGGATTGCGATGGTATGGCGGCGCAGCTCTGCCCAGGATGGGTTCCTGCGCAACCTGGGCGAAGTATTCAGGCTACTCCCGCCGGAGTTGTTCGCCTATGATCCGGATTTCCGATCCGGCGCTGCCGGGATGGAGCCACCGCCGGACGCTTGAATGCGGCCGCAACCGGGGCTACGTTAGGAACAGACCGACTGCGGGCGGCGCACGATGCGTCGCCCGCTTTTGCTTATGAGCCAATGCCCCGACCGGGCCTTTCCAGGAACCAGACCCATGACCGACAGCCGGCACAGCACTCCGCCCCCAGGGCTGATCGTCTCCAGCCTCGACGCCGCCCGCCTGGAGGCGCTGCTCGAATCGCCGCGCTGGCGCGACCTGCCCGCCGCCGAGGCGCTGCAGGATGAATTGCTGCGGGCCGAAGTACGCCCCGCGGGCGAGATGCCCGCCGGCGTGGTAGGCATGCATTCGCGGGTGGAATGCGAAGACGCGGAGACCGGCAAGCAGTACCACCTGACGCTGGTCTACCCCCATGAAGCCGACGTTGCCACCGGCCGGGTCTCGGTGCTGGCGCCGATGGGCAGCGCGCTGATCGGTCTTTCCGCCGGCCAGCACATTGACTGGCCCAATCCCGACGGGCGCGAGCTGCACCTGAAAGTCACTGCCGTCCAGCCGCCTGCAGCGGATGGCGCTGCCTGAGCGGCGCTTCCCTTCCGGTTTACGCCCCGACGCCGACCGGACATGACACCCCGGTACCGGCAATGCCGCAGTAGCCGCCGGGGTTCTTTGAAAGATATTGCTGGTGTTCGTCCTCCGCATAATGGAAGTGCGGCGGAGGCTGGACGATTTCAGTGGTGATCCCACCCAGCCCGGCTGCGCGCAGTCGTTCAGCGTACGTATCCCGGCTGGCCAGCGCGATGCGCTGCTGTTGCGGCGTCTCGCAGTGGACGACGGAACGGTACTGGCTGCCGACATCGTTGCCCTGGCGCATGCCCTGGGTGGGGTCATGGCTTTCCCAGAAGATGCGCATCAGCTCCTCGAACGGCAGCTGCCCGGGCTCATACACCACCAGCACGACTTCGGCGTGGCCGGTCTGCCCGCTGCACACTTCGCGGTAGCTGGGACTGGGCGTGTGGCCCCCGGCATAGCCGACCGCCGTGGTGAGCACGCCCGGCACGCTCCAGAAAATGCGCTCCGCGCCCCAGAAGCAGCCCATGCCGAAATGCACCCGGCCGGCCCCTTCAAACCCGCCGCGCAGTGGACGTCCGTGCACGTGGTGTTCGTTATGCATGCCTGACATGGGCCGTTTTCCCGATTTATCGATGTGTCCATGATGCAGCGCTTGCCCGCTGCACCCAAACCACGGCCGAGGCAGCGTTCAGGCCGCCTGCGCGGGCAGTCGGGAACGCCCTCGGAGGCTGGCCAGGAAAATTCCGGCCAGGGTCAGCGCCAGGCCCAGCCAGGCGCGCGGTTCAACCTGCAGATCCAGCACCACCAGATCCAGCAGAAACGCCACGATCGGCTGCAGCAGCAGCAACAGGCCGATCACCGCCACGCTCAGATGCGCCATCGCACGCGAGATCAGCACCCAACTCAGACAGTGGCCAAACCCGGCGAGCACCAGCAGCCAGCCCAGCGTCTGCCAGGACGGAATCACGAACGAGCTGCCTTCGGCCAGCCCGGCCATGCCCAGCAACAACGCGCACATCAGCGAAACCAGGGCGAGCACCTGGACAATCGGCGCCCGCAGATGGCCGGCCGCCGTACCGACCGCATGTGCCTCGCCCTGGGCGCGTCGCAGCGCCAGGTTGTAGAGCGCGTAGCACAGTCCGGTGCCCAGCCCGGCCAGCACACCCAAGCGATAGCCCTCCGGTAGCGTGTCCCAGTCGCCACCCAGCATCAGGTAAAGACCGAAAAACGCCAGGCCAATGCCGGCCATGAAACGCGGACCCACCCGCTCGCCGAACAGCACCATTCCGGCCAGCGCCATGAAAAACACCTGACCATTGGCCAGCAGCGTCGCCAGCCCCGGCCCAACCAGCAGGATGCTGCGATGCCACAACCACAGATCCGCGGCGAACGCCGCGCCAGCCGCCGCCGACCACCACCACACCTGGCGCGGCATCGGTCGCCATCCGCGTTGCAGCAGGATCACGGCCAGCAACATGAGGCCGGCGAACAGCATCCGGTAGAAGGCCGAAATGGTTGGCGGGGTATCGGCAAAGCGCACCATCAGGGCGTTGGTGCCGATCAGCGCCGCACCGGAAAGCATCCACAGCAGCGCCCTGCTGCGCCCATCACCCTGCTGCTGCATCTCACACCGCACCGGCACCAAAGAGCGGGCAGCTTAGCAGCGCGCGATGACGCCGATCAGGTAAAGACCGCCGGTGCCACGTGCACGCAGTTGCGTCCGGCACGCTTGGCCGCATAGAGCGCCTTGTCGGCCCGCTCAATAAGCTCCTGCGGGCTGCGATCCCCGTCAAGACGGGTGGCCACGCCCACGCTGACGGTCAGCCGGAGCGGCTGGCCCTCCCAGTCGGTCACCTGCCGCTCCACCGCTGCGCGCAGGCGCTCACCCACCTGCCTTGCCGCTGCGCCGGTGCGCCCCGGCAGGATGACCACGAATTCCTCGCCCCCGTAGCGGCCAAAGATGTCCCCCTCTTCCAGCGCTCCTGCAAGGGCGCCGGCCACCGCCCGCAGGCACTGGTCACCCGCCGCGTGCCCATGGCGGTCGTTGATGAGTTTGAAGCGGTCCAGATCAACAAACAGCACCGAAAGCGGCTGGCCATCGCGGTCAGCTTCGTCAACACAGCGCACCAGCCACTGGTCCACCGAGCGCCGGTTCAGGCTGCCGGTCAGGGCGTCCAGTTCTGCCGACTGGCGCAACTGGATCGCTGCAATGGCCTGGTCCACCTGCATCTGGGTGGTCCGGCAGAACTCGCTGGCCAGCGCCATCTCATCGGGGGCCAACCCTTCCTGTCCGGCCCGGCGCAGCAGCAGCACCCCCCACGCAGGCGCCTTCATCCTGAGCGGGATCACTGCTTCGGTGCACGCGACGGAATCAACCGTCACGGGCTGCTGCAACGCCAACCCGGCGGCCGCCTGCCGACGCAGCACCAGGGCGCGCTCGCGCAGCTCGGCCACCACGGCATCGTGAGAATCACCCGGCTCCACCAACAGCAGGCTGCTGCCGTGATAGCCCTCGGCCACCACCACCAGTCCGGAAACGGGCAGCAGCGGCAGCAGATGGGTGGCCATGACCTGGAACCCGCTCCCGGCGACTTCACCCTGCCCCACCTGACGCAGCTTTGATTGCAGCCCGTTGACCAGCTCGGTCCGCGCTGTTTCGCGCAGCACCCTGCGCTCGCTGTCAATCCGCGCCTTCTGGTCGCGGTCGCGCTGTTCACGGTATTCACTGATCCGGTGCACCAGGCCAATCGCACACAGGGTCAGGAACAACACCAGCGCACCCTGGTAAAAAAACCGGGTCAACAGCGGGCCAAGCCGGTGCATGTCCGCCAGCAGCTCCAGCGATAGCGTCACCGCGATCAGAACCAGCAACAGCAGGGTCAGCGGCCAGGCCATGACCACCCGGCGGCGCACCGCCCCGGCAAACAGGAGCAGGCTGCCGCCGCCAGTTGCGAGCCAGCAGACAAATGCAACCTGGCGCCACGGGAGCGTTGGAAGTGCCAGGCCCACCAGGCACAGCGCGGCCAGGCCAAGCATGCTCCAGAACGCGATATCCGAGGCCCTGTCCAGCCGCGTGGCGCCTGGCGACTGGCCCACGTATTGCTGGATCAGCCGCACCCAAGTGGCCAGGAACACGAACACCAGCGCCCACAGCCCTGCAGTCCCCCAATGGGCCATCAGCTGCAGGCCCGGCAAGCCGTACAGATGTCCGTTGACCGCCGCCAACATCAGGACCAGCGCATTGGCGCAGACGAACAGGGTGAGAAACACGCGATCACGCGCGGCCGCATAAAGCGACAGGGACAACAGCGCCAGCATCAGCAGGCTGGCATAGATCACCGCGCTGCCCACCGCAGCCGCCTGCTCCAGCCGCGCTGCTTCAATGGCCGACATTACCCGGGGCTGCAGGCCGGCATCCAGCCCCGGCTGGGCGTGCAGGGTGGCTTCTATCGGCCCCTCCCAACGCAGCGGTAGCATGAAAACATAGCCGCCAGGCAGCACCCCCTCAACCGGATCGGGGGCAAAGAAATCGCGCTCCGCGCTGCTCCAGCCATGGGCTTCAAGCCAGATCGCGTGCTGCGACAGGCGCGGCACCCACACCACCCATGGCGCCGCCTGCGACTCCCGCGCAGGCAGCGTGAACCGGAGTTGCAAGGTCCCGGGGGCGGCGCCCTCGGCGGAGCTGAGCGTTTGCACGGCAACGGCGGAGGTGCGGGCGCGTTCAGTGGTTGCCAACCCGCTGCCCACCAGCGCCAGCAAAAGCAGCAATCCGACGACATGCCACACGTCGCCACGCCGCGGCTGGGTGCCAGCCCGGACCCTCAACATGGCGTGGTTCCATCCCTGTGTCCCTGCTGCAGCACCTGATCCCCCCGATCGGTTCAACTGCGCGTGCAACCCGCTTCCAAGCTGGAATATGCCATCAAAACGTTATCTGCATCACATTTGGGATCCGGGAGGCGGGGAACGCCACCGCCCGGCAAATCCGCAATCCAACCCGTCAGGGCCTACACTAGGCGCCCGTTTTCGCATTGTTCCGCATGACCAGTTCTGACACCCCCGCAAGTCTCCCCGCCCGTCCGCACACCACCACCGACCGCAAGCCGGACCCGGCGCCGGTCGAGCGGCAGGACTTCGTCCGCCAGATCGTCCGCGACGACCTGGCCAGCGGCAAGCACACCTTCATCAAGACCCGGTTCCCGCCCGAGCCCAACGGCTACCTGCATATCGGCCACGCCAAGGCGATCTGCCTGGACTTCGGCATTGCCGAGGAATTCAGCGGCGTGTGCAACCTGCGCTTCGATGACACCAACCCGGAGAAGGAACACCCCGAGTTCGTGCGCGCAATCCAGGATGACGTGCGCTGGCTCGGGTTCGAGTGGGCCAGCCTGCGCCACGCATCCGACTACTTCGGCGTGTTCTACCTGGCCGCCGAGAAGCTGATCAAACAGGGCGACGCCTATGTGTGCGACCTGAGCGGTGAGCAGGTGCGCGAGTACCGCGGCACCTTGACCGAGCCGGGACGCAATTCGCCGTGGCGCGACCGCCCGGTGGAAGAGAACCTGGACCTGTTCCGGCGCATGCGCGCCGGCGAGTTCCCGGACGGCGCCCGCACCCTGCGGGCGAAGATCGACATGGCCAGCGGCAACATCAACCTGCGCGATCCGGCCCTGTACCGGATCAAGAAGGTGACGCACCAGAACACCGGCGACGAGTGGCCCATCTATCCCATGTACGACATCGCGCATGCACTTGGCGACGCGGTGGAAGGCATCACCCACTCGCTGTGCACGCTGGAGTTCGAAGACCACCGCCCGCTGTACGACTGGTGCGTGGACAAGGTGGACCTGGCCGGCAATCCCGAGCTGCTGGAGCCGCTGAAGGACAGGGGCCTGCCGATCGAAGCCGCCAAGCCGCGCCAGATCGAGTTTTCTCGCCTGAACATCAACTACACGGTGATGAGCAAGCGCAAGCTCACCCAGCTGGTCGCCGACGGGCTGGTGGACGGCTGGGACGACCCGCGCATGTATTCGCTGCAGGGCCTGCGCCGACGCGGTTACACGCCATCGGCGCTGCGCCTGTTCGTGGACCGGATCGGGATCAGCAAGCAGAACTCGATGATCGATTTCTCGGTGCTGGAAGGCGCGCTGCGTGACGACCTGGACGCGGTGGCACCGCGGCGCATGGCGGTGATCGAGCCGCTGAAGCTGGTCATCACCAACCTGCCCGAAGGCCACGAGGAGCAGCTCACCTTCGCCAACCACCCCAAGGACGAATCATTTGGCACCCGCCAGGTGCCGTTCTCCAGCGAGCTGTGGATCGAGCAGGGCGATTTCGCCGAAGTGCCGCCCAAGGGCTGGCGCCGTCTGGTTCCCGGGGGCGAAGTGCGCCTGCGCGGCGCCGGGATCGTGCGCTGCGACGAAGTGATCAAGGACGACAGCGGCCAGGTGGTCGAACTGCGCGCTACCCTGGACCCGGAATCCCGACCCGGCATGGAAGGCGCCAACCGCAAGGTCAAGGGCACCGTTCACTGGGTGTGCGCGACCCGGGCCGTGGCGGCTGAAATCCGCCTGTATGACCGGCTGTTCCTGGTACCTGATCCGGACGACGAGTCCGAGGGCAAGACCTACGGCGACCATCTCAACCCGGACTCGCGCCGCAGCGTGCAGGGCTGGATCGAGCCGGCGGCGGCCGAAGCCAGGCCCGAGGACAGCCTCCAGTTCGAGCGTCAGGGCTATTTCGTTGCCGATCGCCAGGACCATCGCGCCGAGGCGCCGGTGTTCAACCGCAGCGTCACCCTGCGCGATACCTGGGCCGCCAAAGCCTGATACGGAGCAATCAAGTATGTGCCATCGCCTGCTCCTGCTGTTCTCAACCACCCTGTTGGCGCTGATGCTTGGCGCCTGCGCGGCGCCGACGACGGACGCCGGCATACCCGGCGGCATGGATCCCACGCAGCCGGCAACCAGCGGCCTGCCTGAGCTGGACTACAGCTGCAAGGTCGACACCGATTGCGAAGTCAAGAACGTCGGCAACTGCTGCGGCTACTTTCCGGCCTGCGTGAACACGGCCGCCGAGCCGGACCCGGAGGCGGTCCTTGCCCAGTGCGCGGAAAGCGGCATGGCATCGGTGTGCGGGTTCCGCGACATCCAGGCCTGCACCTGCGTCAGCAACCGCTGCGAGGCGGTGAACCAGCTTGCAGTACCGTTGGAGCAGAAATGATGCTTGCAGCCTTGCCCGCGCGGGTCGAACTTGCCCTGCCCGACTGGATCGAAGAGGCCGTAGCCGGGATTGACGCCGTTGCCGGTGATGAAGCCAAGGTGGCGCTGGCTATCGAGCTGTCGCGCCGCAACGTGGAAGCCGGCACCGGCGGCCCGTTTGGCGCGGTGGTGTTCGGGCCGGACGACCGCGTGGTCGCCGCTGCGGTCAACCGGGTCCTGCCGCAGGGCTGTTCGGTGGCCCATGCCGAGACCATGGCCTACATGCTGGCCCAGCAGCACGTAGGCCGCGCACGCCTGAACCGCAATGCCAACGATCAGCCGATCGGCCCTTACGTACTGGCAACCTCCGCCCAGCCCTGCTGCCAGTGTTACGGCGCGACCGTATGGGCCGGCGTTGACCGGCTGCTGATCGGCGCCCGCTCGACGGACGTGGAAGAATTGACCGAATTTGATGAAGGCCCGCTGCCCACCGACTGGGTTGGCGAGCTTGAGCGCCGCGGCATTGCCGTGGTCCGCGACCTGCTGCGAGATGATGCACGGACCGTACTGGCCGCCTATGGCGGCGACGGCGTGCGGTACTGACCATGTCCGGAACCCTGCTGTGTTACTGCCGCGCCGGCTTCGAACCCGAGCTGGCGGCTGAACTGGGCGAGCGCGCTGCGCTGGCCGGATTCCCCGGCTATGCCCGGGCCAATCGTGGAGACGGCTACGTCCTCTTCCACGCCGGCGAGGAAGGCCGCGAGCTGTCACGGGCCGTGCCCTGGGAGCGGCTGGTGTTCGCCCGGCAGAAGCTTGAACTGATCGCGGAACTGCCGCAGATCGACGCCACCGACCGGATCAGCCCGGTCATGCAGGCCCTTGAGGGCCTGGGCCGCTACGGCGATCTGTGGGTGGAACACCCTGATTCGGACGCCGGTCGGCCGCTGTCGGCCCTGGCGCGGAGCTTTGGCAATGCCCTGCGCCCGGCGCTGCGCAAGCGCGGCTTCCTCAGCGAGCGCGACGACCCCCGCCTGCCGCGGCTGCACGTGTTCCTGCTGGCCGGCGACCATATCCTGCTGGCCCGGGCGGACACCGCCGACAGTGCGTCGTGGCCCCTGGGCATCCCGCGTCTGCGCGTGCATGCCGATGCGCCGTCGCGCTCGGCGCTGAAGCTGGAAGAAGCCCTGATGGCGCTGCTCGACGAACGCGAGCGCGAGAAGTGGATCAAGCCCGGCATGCGCGCCGCCGACCTGGGTGCGGCCCCCGGAGGCTGGACCTGGGTGCTGACCCGCCGCCACGTCCACGTCACCGCGATCGACAACGGTCCGATGCAGCCCGCGCTTCTGGAAACCGGCCTGGTCCGGCACCTGCGCGATGATGGCTTCCACTGGACCCCGGATCGGCAGATGGACTGGATGGTCTGTGACATGGTGGACCAGCCGCGGCGCGTTGCCGCCCGCATGGCCGACTGGTTCCGCAATGACTGGTGCCGCCACGCGATATTCAACCTGAAGCTGCCGATGAAGAAGCGTTGGCAGGAAGTCCAGGTGAGCCTGGATCTGTTCAAGGAAGAATCAGAGCGTCCCGTGCACATCCGCGCGCGCCAGCTCTACCATGACCGCGAGGAAATCACGGTTTTCGCGACTGCCCGCTGAACGCCCGGGGCGGTAAACCGGTTATTTCAAGCGGATTTCATCCCTGTATCTCCAGCATGGGTGTACCGGCGTCATAAGCGCTGAAGTCATACGCGCTGACGGGCGCCGGCCACCCGTACTGGAGAAATCCCGTGAAGCCCAGCCGAAACATCCGCAGCCTCCGGATTGCGATCCTGACGGCGCTGGCTATTCCGTTCGCCGCGCTCGCACAGCCGACCCTGACCGAACCTCCGGTGGATCCGCTCACCCCGGTCGACACCGCCCCGCCTGAAACGGCACCGCCCACCGACCCGGTCGAGGCCACGCCGCCGTGGGCGGATGAAACCCAGCCTCCTCCGGCTACGCCGCCTGCGCAGTCCGATACCACCAGCCATGTGCTGCAGGACCAGCAGGGACGGGACGCGACGCTGCACGAACATCCGCCGAGCGCGGTTGTGGGTGACTACAGCGTCGATTTTGACACCCTGGATACCGACAGCGACGGCTCCATCAGCCGCACCGAAGCGCAGGCCAACCCGACCCTTTCCGCCGAATTCGACGGCGTGGACCGGGATGCGGACGGCCAGCTGAGCCGTGAGGAACTGGCGGGCTGGAACCGCTAGAGTCTGGCTTCGTTAAAGTCCGGCGGCCCGGCGCCACAGCAGGTGCGCGACCGGGCCAACGCGCGACGCTGCGCCAAACAGCTGTCCACGCAGCAGCGTGGGCAGCAGCGCATCGTTGGAGAACACCCGATCAATACCGTCGAACGTGCATGCGGCGACGGCATTCTCGCTGTTGCGTCGCCGCGCCCAGCGCCGCAGCCGGTGCGGCGAGTCCCAGCCTGCGCCCGCGTGCCGCACCAGGTCGCGCAGCCCGGCCACGTCGCGCAAGCCCATGTTCACTCCCTGGCCGGCCAGCGGATGAACGACGTGGGCAGCGTCGCCAAGCAGCAGCAGCCGGCCTTGCTGGGCGGTATCCGCCAGACGCAGACGCAGGGGGAATGCCGCCCGGGGTGAACGCGGGCGCACCGCTCCCAGACGACCGCCGAACGCCCGGGTAAGCGCATCACCGAACGCGGCATCATCCAGCGCCAGTACGCGCGCCGCTTCGGCGTCGGGCAGTGACCAGACGATCGAACAGCTGCCATCAGTACAGGGCAGGAAGGCCAGCGGGCCACCCGGGAGGAACCGCTGCCACGCAGTGTCTTCATGCCCGAGCTCCGTATCCACGTAGCCGACCACGCCGCGCTGGCCGTAATCGCGGCCACGGGTGCCGATGCCGGCCATGCGGCGCAGGCTGGATTCCGCGCCATCGGCGGCAATCACCACCCGCGTCGCCAGCCGGCGACCGTCATCGAGCTCCAGCCGGGCGCCGTCGTCATCCTGTTCGAACGATTGCACCCGGGCCGGGTAATGGACCTCCACGCCGGCCGCAGGCAATGCCGCACGCAGCCGGTCCACCAGCAGTCCGTTCTCAACGATCCAGCCCAGCGCCTCGCGCGCGTAGGCATCGCCGTCAAACAGCAGCTCGTCCCCGCCCGCCGCATCCCAGACCCGCATGCGCCGGTAGGGCTGGGCGCGCGCCAGGCGGATCGCATCCCAGACGCCAATCGCATCCAGCAGCGCAATATTGTCCGGCGCCAGTGCGAACACCCGCAGGTCCGGTTGCTCCCGGCTCCAGGGCCGGGCCGGCGCGGCTTCCACCAGCTCAACCTGCAATCCTTCGCCAGCCAGCGCCAGCGCACACGCCGCGCCGACCACGCCACCACCAGCCACCACCACGTCGCTGCGCATCCGCCGGCTCATGGCTGCGGCCTCCGGCACAGCGCGGGCACCTGGCCGCGATAGCCCATGGCCCCGCCCGCCACTCGCGCCTGCAGCGCAGGCAGGCGGTCCACGGCCAGCAACCCGAGGGTCCGCAACGGCCGCAGCAGCGGCGCATTGTTGGCAGTCACCCGGGCCAGCCCGTCGGAAAATTCAAGGGTGCGTTCGCGGTCTTCGCGGCGCTGTTCTTCGTAGCTGCGAAGCATCTGTGCGCTGCCGGGATCGTCGCGGTGCGCGGCGAGCAGCTCGGCCAGGGTCAGCGCATCGCGAAGACCCAGGTTGAAGCCCTGGGCCCCCACCGGATGCATGCTCTGCGCGGCGTTGCCCACCAGCACCGCTCGGGTAGCCACCGTGCGCCGCGCGACCACCCTGACCATCGGGTAGGCGCTGCGCGGTCCGGCCGACAGGAAGCGACCCGCACGCCAGCCAAAAGCGGTCTGGATACGCGCAAGATAGGTCGCTTCGTCCCAGGCCATTGCAGCTTCGGCCTGCCCGCGGGCCACGCCGTGGACCACGCCGTAGTGGCGGTCGCCGCGCGGCAATACCGCGGTGGGACCGTGCGCGGTGAAACGCTCCCAGGCGGTTCCATCGGGCGCTCTGGAAGCGCGCACCCGCGCCACCAGCAGGGTCTGGTCGTAATCACGTTCGTCCGCCTCGATGCCCAGGGCAGCGCGCACGCCGCTGGCACTGCCATCGGCGCCCACCAGCAGGCGCGCATGCACGGTGCGCTCGCCCTGGTCCTGCGCAATCCGCATCCGACACAGATCATTCTCCATTCTGCAGCCCAGGAAGCGCGCAGGCCGATAGCGGGTCAGGCCACGCAGCTGCCCCAGGCGCGTTTCCAGCGCTTGGCCAAAATCGCTGGCTACCACCACCTGACCAAACGCTTCGCGGCCATAGTCGGCCGCCTGCATGCAGACCCGGCCGAAATCACCCGCCCGGCTGACGTGGATGCGCCGGATCGGGGCCGGCGGCATATGCAGCTGCTGCATGACCCCGAGCGCGGTGAGCGCATTGACCGTGGCGTCGGCAAAGCTCAGGTTGCGCTGGTCGAACACCGGGGGAAGGGAGCCTGCGGGCGATGCCTCGACCTGGGCGACATCCATCCCCAACCGGTCGAGTGCGATGGCCAGGCTGGCTCCAACGAGACCGCCGCCGACGATCAGCACGTCGTGGCAGGGAGGGCTGGAGTGGGAGCTGGGTTGCGGCATTGCGCTATGCTATCGCCTTCCACTCCAAAGCTCCGCGACCAGCCGATGAACAGTTCCGATCAAGCCCCCAGCCTCGCCCTCGGTCCCCTGCTGCTGACGGGCCTGATCGTGGCCGCCGCACTGACCCGTCTGCTGCCGCAGCCGCCGAACTTTTCGCCGGTGATCGCCATCGCGCTGTTCGCCGGGGCCTACTTCGCGGGCCGCCGCTGGGCAATGCTGGTGCCGCTGGCCGCCATGCTGGTTTCCGACCTGGCGCTGGCCGCGACCCACGGCGGCATCTACCTGCAGCACATGACCAGCCCGGTCGCGCTGTCGGTCTACGCCTGCATCCTGCTGTCCACCCTGGTCGGCTTCGGCCTGCGCGGCAAAGTCAGCAGCGCGCGCGTGCTGGGCGGCTCGGTCGCGGGCTCGGTGCTGTTCTTCGCGGTCACCAACTTCATGGTCTGGACCACGGCCGCCACGGTTCCCGGTCACGCCCACTGCGTGGCAGGCCTGGCGCCTTGCTACGCCGCCGCGATCCCGTTCTTCCACTGGACCCTGCTGGGCACGCTGTTCTGGTCGGCGATGCTGTTCGGCGGGTTCGAGCTGCTGCGCCGCCGGATTCCGGCGCTGCGCAGCCAGACCGCCTGACGGTCGCCGCCGGTGGGCAATCGGCTCTCTAAGATCTACACCCGCACCGGGGATGACGGCACCACCGGCCTGGGTGACGGCAGCCGGGTTGCCAAGGATTCCGTCCGGGTCAACGCCTACGGCACGGTGGACGAAGCCAATTCGACCATCGGCATGATCCAGGCCTGCGAGCTTCCCGAAGAAGTGCGCGATGTGCTGACCCGTGTGCAGCACCAGATGTTCGATCTGGGCGGGGAGCTGTGCATTCCCGGCCACGCCGCGATCCAGGATGCCGATATCGAGCACCTGGAAGCCAGGCTTGACCACTTCAACGAGCAGCTGCCACCGCTGAAGGAATTCATCCTTCCCGGTGGAGGCGAGGCCGCTGCACGCTGTCACGTGGCACGCACCGTCGTGCGCCGCGCCGAGCGCGAGGCCGTAACCCTGGCCCGCCACGAGCCGGTCCGGCCGCAGGCGATCCACTACCTCAACCGCCTGTCCGACCTGCTGTTCGTGCTTTCACGGGTGCTGGCCCGCGTTGACGGGCACGGCGAAGTCCTCTGGGATCACGACCGGCGCAAGCCGTGAGCCTGCGGGTCTATACCCACCCGGCCTGCATCGCCCACGACACGGGGGAAAACCACCCCGAGTGCCCGGAACGTCTTGGCGCGGTCATCCAGGCCCTGCGCGACGGCATGCCGGATATCAATTGGATGGAAGCGCCCTCCGCCAGCCGCGGGCAGCTGCTACGGGTGCATTCGGAATCGCTGTTGCAGACGGTGCTTGAGACCGAGGTCACCGGCGTCACTCGCCTGGACCCGGACACCATGCTGTCGCCTGCCTCGGCCGAAGCCGCGTTGCGCGCGGCAGGCTCCGGCATTGCTGCGGTGGATGCGGTCATGGCCGGCGAAGTGCCGGTGGCGTTCTGCGCCGTGCGACCGCCCGGGCACCATGCCACCGGCGGCGAAGTCATGGGCTTCTGCCTGTTCAACAACGTTGCCGTCGCCGCGGCCCATGCGCTCGAACGGCACGGCCTGACCCGGGTGGCGATCATTGATTTTGACGTCCACCACGGCAACGGCACCCAGGCCATTTTTGAATCCGAGCCGCGGGTGATGTACCTCAGCTCGCATCAGGAAGCGCTGTACCCGGACACCGGCCAGCGCCGCGAACGCGGCATTGGCAACATGGTGAACGTGCCGCTGGCCGCCGGCACCGGCAGCCGCGCCTTCCGCGAAGCCTGGAGCGAGCGGCTGCTACCGGAGCTGGACGGGTTCAGGCCGCAGCTGCTGCTGGTTTCAGCGGGCTTCGACGCCCATTGGCGCGATCCGCTTGCCCAGCTGCAGCTGGATGGCGAGGATTTCGGCTGGCTGACCGCGGAACTGCGCGATATCGCTGTGCGCCACGCCGCAGGCCGCATGGTGTCCACACTTGAGGGCGGCTACGACCTGCGTGCGCTGCAGGAAAGTTGCCTGGCCCACGCCCGGGCCCTGCTCAGCCTTCCGCCGCGGCCTTGAAATCCAATGCGGCGGAATTGAGGCAGTAGCGCAGCCCGGTGGGCGGCGGGCCGTCCGGAAACACGTGCCCCAGGTGGGACTCACAGCGCGCGCACTTCACTTCAACCCGGCGCATGCCGTGACTGAGGTCTTCGTGCTCGCTGACCGACTCAATGGCGATCGGTGCGTGGAAGCTGGGCCAGCCGCTACCGGATTCGTATTTCGCGTCTGAGCCGAACAAGGGGCTGCTGCAGGCGACGCAGAGGTAGGTGCCCGTTTCCTTGAGGTCCCAGTACTTGCCTGTGAAGGGCGGTTCAGTGGCGGAACAGCGGCACACCGCATACTGCTCGTCGCTCAACACTTCGCGCCATTCAGCCTCGGTTCGGTCGTTTGGCTTGTCGCTCATCGTTTTTTCCATGGCCTCGATGATGCCTCAGATGGCATTGCATTGCCGCTTTACAAGGGATGCGGCATGCTGGCGACCGCTTTTGGACTGACCGGAAAACCCCGCGTGCGCCCTGCCCTCCGCCTGCTGCCATTGCCGCTGTGCATTGCCTTTTCCCTGACCGCACTCGCCGATGAGCGCCCGGGAATGTGGCGCCTGTGCCCACTGGAAGATGCTGTCCCCGAGTTTCCCGACGCCCCGCCGCCCTCGGGTACGTCCGCGGACCGGGACCAGTACCCCACCGACATCGAAGGCGACGAGCTCAGCGGCGTCTACGACCAGGTGATGAACTACGACGGCAACGTGTCACTGCGTCGTGGCGATCAGTTCCTCAGCACCGACAACCTGATGTTCGACGCCGAAACCGGGACCTACACCGCCCAGGGCAGCGTCCGTTACCAGGACTCGGGCATGCGCCTGGTGGCCGAGCACCTGCAGGGCGACCAGCAGCAGGACTCGCACAGCATCGGCAACGTGCGTTACCAGCTGATCGAACAGCGCGGCAGCGGCGGCGCCGACCGTGCGGAACTGGCCGGCGACTACGGCTCGCTGTACGGATCAACCTATTCCACCTGCCCGCCCAACGAGCGTGTGTGGGAACTGCGTTCGCGCCAGATCGACATCGACATGGAAGAAGGCTTCGGCACCGCGCGAGGCGCCACGCTGCGGCTGGGCTCGGTGCCGGTGCTGTACGTGCCTTGGTTCAAATTTCCGATCGACGATCGCCGCAAGACCGGCCTGCTGTACCCGGCCATCGGCTACAACAGCCGCAACGGCTTCGACTACCGCCAGCCGATCTACCTCAACCTGGCGCCCAACTACGACATGACCCTGGAGCCGCGGCTGATGAGCCGTCGCGGCCTGCTGCTGGGCACCGAGTTCCGCTACCTGACCGACTCCGGCCGCGGCACCCTGGAGTTCGAATACCTGCCCTCGGACGATCTGACCTGGCGCGACCGCGAACGGGAAGCCGAAGAAGTCCCCATCGTTGAGAATCGCCGCAAGGAAGACCGCGGCATGTTCCACTTCAACGGCCGCCACAACATCAACCGGACCTGGCAGGCGCGCGCCAATCTCAACTGGATCAGCGATCCACGCTATCTGGAGGATCTGAGCAGCAGCCTGGCCGAATCCTCGCCCAGCACGCTGACCAGCACCCTGGGCGTGTATGGAAGGGGGCGCTATTGGGATGCGGCAGTGACGTCCGATTACCGGGTGCTGTCCGATTACACCCTGCGCGAGCGCAACCTGCCCTACTACCGCCTGCCGCGGCTGTATGCGAACTGGGAACAGCCGTTCCGCCCCTGGCTGGTGACCGGCCTGCAGACCGACCTGACCCGGTTCGCGCATGTCGACAGCGGCTTCAAGCCGGGTGGAAGCCGCATCGACCTCAAGCCCTATGTCTCGCTGCCGATAGAAGGGGCTTCATGGTATGTGCGCCCCAGCATGGCCTGGCGTTATACCGCCTATGAGCTGGACGACGCCCTGGCCCGCAGCATCAACTCCACCGCGCCGGATACCTCGCCCAGCCGCAGCCTGCCCATCACCAGCGTGGATGCCGGCCTGTTCTTCGATCGCGATACCCGGTTCCGCGGCGAGAACTACCTGCACACGCTCGAGCCGCGGCTGTTCTACCTGAACGTCCCCTACCGCTACCAGGACGACCTGCCCCGGTTCGACACCCGCAACCTGACCTTCAGCTGGGGCCAGCTGTTCCGCGACAACCGCTACTCCGGCGCCGACCGCCAGGCCGACGCCAACCAGCTCACCCTGGCCCTGAGCACGCGCATGCTGCGCGAGTCCGACGGCCAGGAGAAGCTGGCGCTGAGCGTGGGCCAGATCCGCTACTTCGACGATTCGCGGGTGGGACTGACTCCCACATCCGGCCAGATCGAAGACGGCAAATCTTCCTGGGTCGCCGAAGGCAGCTACGCGGTCAACGATCGCTGGACCTTCAATGCCGGCTACCAGTGGGATCCCAAGGACCGGCGCGACGACCTGGTCGCCCTGCGCACCCGCTACCTGCTCGGCGACGACGGCATCGTCAACCTCGGATACCGCTATCGCCGCAGCCAGCTGGAGCAGGTGGATTTCTCCTTCCTGTACCCGATCAACGCCACCTGGAGCCTCGTGGGCCGGTACTACTACTCGCTGCGCGACCAGCAGACGCTGGAAGGCATCGCCGGCATCCAGTGGGACAGCTGCTGCCTGGCGGTCCGCCTGGTGGGCCGCCACTACGTGCGCAATCGGCTGGGCGAAACCAACGATTCCATCCAGCTGGAAGTTGAACTGAAGGGCCTGGGCTCGGCCGGTCCCGGCATGGAGGACCGCCTGCGCCGTGCTATTCTCGGCTATTACCGTGACGACCTCTATCTGGTGCCCCCGTCCGAATTGGGCGGCCGCGGCAACGATGGGGACGACTACTACTTCGATCCCATGCCATGAAGGCCATGAAGAAACTCCTCCTATCCCTCTTCGCCGCCGCTGCCCTGGCGGGCACCGCGCATGCCCAGCAGGTCCAGCCGCTGGACGAAATCGCCGCCGTCGTCGACGAGGACGTGATTCTGCGCAGCGAGCTTGACCGCGCGGTGGGCAACATCCAGGTCCAGTTCGCCGACCAGGCCGGGCAGATGCCCCCGCTGCCGATCCTGCAGCGCCAGGTGCTGGAGCGGCTGATCCTGCTGCGGCTGCAGACCGACCGCGCCGGCGCCACCGGCATTCGCGTGGACGATGCTGAAATCGACGCCACCATCGAGGCCATCGCCCAGCAGAATGGTGGAACCGTCGATCAGCTGCGCATGCAGCTTCAGGCCGACGGCATGGCATTCAGCGATTTCCGCAGTTCGCTGCGCGAAGAGCTGATAACCCAGCGCCTGCGCCAGCGCTTCGCCCAGACCCGGATCGTGGTCAGCGAAGGCGAGGTGGATGCCGCGCTGCGCTCGCAGGATGGGGGCACCCAGTTCCGTCTGGCCCACATCCTGGTGGCGGTGCCGGACGGTGCCACCCCGGAACAGATCAACGTGGCCCGCGAAAAGGTCGAAGGCATCCAGGGCCTGATCGAACGCAACGACATGGACTTCGCAGCCGCAGCGGTGCGCTACTCCGACAGCCCGAACGCGCTTGAAGGCGGCGATCTGGGTTGGCGTCGGATCGATGAGATCCCGCCCGCGTTCGGCACCGCCGTCCCCAGCATGCAGCCGGGCAGCATGCTGGGCCCGTTCCAGGGCCCCAGCGGTTTCCAGCTGCTGCAGCTCGTGGATGTGCGCGACACCGCCGGCAACCGGGTCACCCAGTACCAGGGCCGCCACATCCTGATCCGGGCCGGCCAGGACCCCGCCGAGGACGCCGCGGCGCGGTCACGTGCCGAAGCCCTGCACGCCCGCGTCGTTGCTGGCGAGGACTTTGCCGAGCTGGCCACGCAGGAGTCGGAAGACACCTCCAGCAGCTCCCGCGGCGGAGACCTGGGCTGGTTCACCAGCGACCAGTTCGGCCCTGAATTTGGCAGCCAGGTGGCGCCTCTGGAGGACGGCGGCGTGTCGCAGCCGTTCCGCACCCAGGCCGGCTGGCACGTGGTCCAGCGCCTCGCTTCGCGCCAGGCGGAAGTGGACGATGAGGATCGTCGCAACCTGGTCCGCGAAAGCATCGGCCAGCGCAAGCTGGAAGACGAGTGGAACCGCTTCCAGCGCGAGCTGCGCAGCGAAGCCTACGTCGATATCCGGATCGGCGACGGCGCCGACACCGACACCGACGGCTGAGATGGCCCGTCCCCGCCTTGCGCTGGTACCGGGCGAGCCGGCCGGCGTAGGGCCGGAGCTGTGCGTGGCTGCGCTGCAGCGCGACTTCGGTGCTGACATCACCATTTACGGCGACCGGGCCAGCCTGGCCCGCGCGGCCGACCTGCTGGACCTGCCCCTGTCGCTGGAGGGCACCGGGCCCGGTCGCGCACGCCTGATCGAAGTCGCCCATCCGCGCCTGCCGGATTTCGGCAGCCCCGACCCGGCCAACGCCGCCAGCGTCATCGGCGCGCTGCGCCAGGCCACTGACGCCTGCCAGCGTGGCGAGATCGACGGCATGGTCACCGGGCCGGTGCACAAGGCCGCCATCAATGCGGGCGGCATCGCCTACAGCGGCACCACCGGCCTACTGGCCGAATGGACCGGGCGCGAAGTGGTGATGATGCTGGCCAACAAGGTCCTCCGGGTCGCGTTGGCAACCACCCACCTGCCGCTGCGCGAGGTGGCCGATGTCATCACCGCGCCCGCGCTGGAGCGCACCCTGCGCATTCTGCACGCCGCCATGCAGGCGGATTTCGGCATCTCCCGGCCGCGCATCGCCGTACTCGGGCTCAATCCGCATGCCGGGGAAGATGGCCACCTGGGCCACGAGGAAATCGATGTGATCCAGCCGGTACTCGAACAACTGCGCGGCGACGGCATGGACCTGCAGGGCCCCCTTCCGGCGGACACCGCATTCCTGCCGGAAAAGCTGCGCGAGGTGGATGCGGTCCTGGCCATGTATCACGACCAGGGCCTGCCGGTGCTCAAGCACAGCGGGTTCGAGCACGCCGTCAACCTCACGCTCGGCCTGCCGTGGCCGCGGGTCGCGGTGGACCACGGAACGGCGCTTGATCTTGCCGGCAGCGGCCGGGCCACCGCGTCCAGCCTGATTGCGGCGCTGGACACCTGCGCCCGGCTGGCGGCAACACGCCAGGCACTGCGCGCCGGGACGCCGGCATGAGCACAGCGTCTGCACCAGGCTTCGGCCGCGCCAAAAAAGCCCTCGGCCAACATTTCCTGCACGAGTCGGCCTATATCGATCGCATCATCGATGCGGTGGGTCCGCGCCCGGGCGACCGGGTGGTGGAAATCGGCCCCGGCCAGGGCGCCCTGACCCTGCCGCTGCTGCGCCGCCACGGCGCGCTGACGGTGATCGAATTCGATCGCGACCTGATTGCCCCGCTCACCCATGCCGCAGGCGACGCGGGCGATCTGGAGGTGATCCATCGCGACGTGCTGGAGGTGGACTTCACCGCCCTGGCCGCCGACGGTCCGCCGCTGCGGCTGGTGGGCAACCTGCCCTACAACATCTCCTCGCCCATCCTGTTCCACGCGCTCAAGCACGCGGGCGCGATCTCCGACATGCATTTCATGCTGCAGAAGGAGGTCGTGGACCGGATGGCGGCCCCGCCGGGATCCAAGGTCTATGGTCGGCTGAGCGTCATGTTGCAGGCCAGCTGCATCGTGGTGCCGCTGTTTACCGTGCCGCCAGGCGCATTCCGGCCGCCGCCCAAGGTCGATTCCGCCGTAGTCCGGCTGGCACCCAGGCCGCCCGGTGAATCCGGCATCGCTGATCCCGCGCACTTTGCCGCCGTGGTCCGCGCGGCCTTCGGCCAGCGCCGCAAGACCCTGCGCAACGCGCTTTCAGGCCTGTGCAGCGAGGCCACTCTCACCGCAGCGGGTATCGACCCCAAGGCCCGCGCCGAGCAGCTTCCGGTGCAGGATTTCATCCGCCTGGCCAACACTCCGCCAGTCGACTAGCCAAAGAATTCACCCGCTCCCATTACACTGTCGTCATGGAAGAGACCCCCGACTACACACTGGAAATCCAGATCGCGGCCCGTTTTCTTGAAGAGGAATCCGCGCCCGAGCGCGAACATTACGTGTTCGCCTACACCATTCGCATCCGCAACCTGGGGCGCCTGCCGGCGCAGCTGGTGAACCGCCACTGGATCATCACCGATGGCAACGGCAAGGTGGATGAAGTGCACGGCGAAGGCGTCGTGGGCCAGCAGCCCCGGCTCGAGCCTGGCGAAGAGTTTGAATACACATCCGGTGCGGTGCTGGAAACCGCGGTTGGCAGCATGCAGGGCAAGTACGACATGGTTGGCGATGACGGTACCCACTTCGATGCGCCGATCCCGCCGTTCACCCTGGCTGCGCCCCGCACCCTGCACTGACCTGAAAGAGACGGAATCACACCTTGGCCATCTGGGCAATCGGGGACCTGCAGGGATGCTACGGCCCCACGCAGCGACTGCTGGAGCGCATCGGTTTCGACCCTGCCTCGGACACCCTGTGGCTGTGCGGGGATCTGGTGAATCGGGGCGGGGAATCACTTGAAACCCTGCGCCTGGTGCACTCACTGCGCGAACATTGCCGGGTGGTCCTGGGCAACCATGACCTGTCGCTGCTGGCGATCGGCGAGCGCGACGAAGCGCAGCAGCGGCGGGTGAACCCGGACCTGCGCCGGATCCTGTTTGCTGAAGATCGTGACCAGCTGCTGGACTGGCTGCGACAGCAGCCGCTGGTGCACGCCGATCGCGAGCTGGGCTGGATGATGGTGCACGCCGGCCTGGCGCCGAAGTGGACCACCGCGATGGCCCTGGAGCACTCCGCTGAAGTTGAACGCAGGCTGCGCGGGAAAGGCTATCGCAAGCTGCTGCGTAATTTGTACGGGGACCGTCCCGTCTGGTCCCCGGGCCTGAAGGGCGTGGAGCGCGAACGGGCGATCATCAACCTGTTCACGCGGATGCGCTATTGCACGCCGCGCGGACGGATCGCTTTTGACGAGAAAGGGCCGCCCGGCACCCAGGAGCCGGGCCTGTACCCGTGGTATTCGGTGCCGGGGCGGGCCGAGCGCGACCTGAAAATCGTCTGCGGCCACTGGTCATCACTCGGTCTGTTCATCGGCCACGGAGTGCATGCGCTGGATACCGGCGCGGTCTGGGGCGGCAAGCTCACCGCCCTTCAGCTGGACAGCGAGGAACTGCGGATCGTGCAGGTGCCGGGGCGCGACGCAAACGCCGGCTGAGGCGCCCCGCCGCTAGTTTCCGGGCACCCGCAGGTAGTCGACGAACGCATAGCCGAACGCATGACGCGCATCGGCCGGATGCTCGTCCCGCCGGGTCTCATGCCACTGGCCGGAATCAAACCCCGGGAAGAACGTATCCGCGCCCTCGACCCGGGCATCAACCAGGGTCAGGTGCAGCACATCGGCCCTGGGCAGCAGCAGCCCATAGACCTGGGCACCGCCAATCACACACAGTTCCCCGGCGCCCTGCGCTGCATCCAGCGCAGCTTCGACCGAGGCCACTGCCTCCATCCCTTCGAATGGCGCCCGACCGCTGCGGGTCAGCACCAGGTTGCGCCGGCCCGGCAATGCCCGGCCCAGCGACTGCGCGGTCCTGCGGCCCATCAGCATCGGCTTGCCCATGGTGAGCGCCTTGAACCGCTTCAGGTCCTCCGGCAGTCGCCAGGGCAGATCATTGTCCCGACCGATGGCCCGCTTGCGGTCCATCGCCGCGATCAGCGAGATCCGCATCTTCGCGCTGCTCAGACCGCCACCGGCGCCTTGATCGCCGGATGCGGGTCGTAGCCTTCGATGGCGATATCGTCGAAGCCGAACGCGAACAGGTCCTCCACATCGGGGTTGAGCTTCAACTTCGGCAGCGCGCGCGGCGTGCGGACCAGCTGTTCGCGGGCCTGGTCGTAGTGATTCGAGTACAGATGCGCATCGCCGAGCGTATGCACGAAATCCCCCACCCCCAGCCCGGTCACCTGCGCCACCATGTGGGTCAGCAGCGCATAGCTGGCGATGTTGAACGGCACGCCCAGGAAGATGTCGCCGCTGCGCTGATACAGCTGGCAGCTCAGCTTTCCGTCGACCACGTAGAACTGGAACATGGTGTGGCAGGGCTGCAGCGCCATATGCGGAAGGTCGGCCACGTTCCATGCCGATACCACCAGGCGGCGGGAGTCCGGGTTGCGACGGATCTCCTCGATCACCCAGCGGATCTGGTCGATCTCACCGCCCTTGCCGTCGGCCCAGCGCCGCCACTGCTTTCCGTACACCGGACCGAGCTCGCCGTCCGCATCGGCCCACTCATCCCAGATCGAGACCCGGTGTTCCTTCAGGTAGGCCACGTTGGTCTCACCTTTCAGGAACCACAGCAGCTCGTGGATGATCGAGCGCAGGTGCAGCTTCTTGGTGGTGACCAGCGGGAATCCTTCTGCGAGGTTGAAGCGCATCTGCCAACCGAACACGCTGCGGGTACCGGTGCCGGTGCGGTCCGACTTCTCAGTGCCGTGCTCCAGCACGTGCCCAAGCAGCTCCAGATATTGGCGCATCAGGACGACTCCTTTGCAGTGTCCGGCACCTGCGGCTGCAGGGTCGGCGCGCTGCGGGACTTCCACAGCAGGAACAGGCCCAGCGCGATCAGCGGCAGGCTCAGCAGCTGGCCCATGGTCAGCCAGTCGAATGCCAGATAGCCCAGATGGGCGTCCGGCTCGCGCACGAACTCCACCAGGAACCGGAACACGCCGTAGCCCAGCGCAAACAGCCCGGAAACGGCGTAGCGCGCCCGCGGACGCCTGGAATAGAGCCACAGCACCACAAACAGCACCAGCCCCTCCAGCAGCGCTTGGTACAGCTGTGAGGGATGACGCGCGAAGGCCTCCAGCGCACCCGTCTCATGCAGTGCCCGCAGTGCCGTCTCATCCAGGCTGCGGAACTCGGCCGGCAGCGCATTGGGAAACACCACGCCCAAGGCGCCGTCGGTGTGCTTGCCCCACAGTTCGCCGCCGATCCAGTTGCCGATGCGCCCGAAACCCAGCCCCTGGGGAACCAGCACCGCGACGAAATCAGCGGTGTCGAAGAAGTGCAGCCGCTGTTTGCGCGACCAGAACCACATCGTCACCAGCACGCCCAGCAGGCCGCCGTGAAAACTCATCCCACCTTCCCACGGACGCAGCAGCATCAGCGGATCGGCCAGGAAATCACTGAACGCATAGAACAGCACGTAGCCGATGCGGCCGCCGAGGATCACCCCCAGCAGGCCGTAGAACATCAGGTCGCCAAAGGCATTTTCGTCCACCCCCGGCAGCCGCCCGGCGCGGATGCGGTTGCGCCCCAGCCACCAGGCCACGCCGAAGCCGATGACGTACATCAACCCATACCAGTGCACGCGCAGCGGGCCCAGTGAAAACGCCACCGGGTCAATCTGGTGCAGGTAACTCATCGGCACAGCCCCTGTGTCAAAGCGGCCAGCCTATCAGCGCGGCATCGGCTGGCGGGGTTCATCCACCGGTGGCGGCTGGATGCCCTGACGGCGCATCTCATTCCGCTTTGCCCACAGGTTGAGGATCTCCACCAGCGCGGAGAAGCCCATCGCCCCGTAGATGTACCCGCGCGGGATATGCACCTCAAAGCCTTCGGCAACCAGGAACGCACCAATCAGCAGGATGAAAGCCAGCGCCAGCATCTTCACCGTCGGATTGCTGTCGATGAACCGGCCCAGCGGCTGGGCGGCCAGGAGCATCACGCCCACCGCAATCAGGATCGCGCACACCATCACCGGCACGTAGTCGCCGGCCATGCCGACGGCGGCGATCACAGAATCCAGCGAAAAAACGATGTCGATCACCGCGATCTGCGCAATCACCGTCCCGAACGATGCCACCGCCTTGCCTTTGCCAAGCGCGTCGTCATGTCCGCCCGTGACCTGCTCGCGGATTTCCATGGTGCCCTTGACCAGCAGGAACAGGCCGCCAAGGATCAGGATCAGATCCCGCACCGAAACGCCCTGCCCGAACAGCATGAACAGATCGGCGGTCAGGCGCGCCAGCCAGGCCAGGGTCAGCAGCAGGCCGATACGGGTGATGCAGGCCACGGCAATACCGAACTTGCGCGCAAACTCACGCTGTTCCACCGGCAGCTTGCCCACCGCGATCGAGATGAACACCAGGTTGTCGATACCCAGCACGATCTCGATGGTGCTCAGCGTCACCAGCAGGATCCAGACCTGCGGGTCGGTCAACAATTCCATCATTGGAGAAAGTCCTTGAACATGTTCGTTGGGGGTTGTTTCACGCCGGTCATAGCCAGCGTGGAATAAGAACCAGCGCCCAGACTGCGCCAGCATTGATCATGGCCACGCATACGGCCGCCGAACCCATGTCCTTGGCCCGGCCCGCCAGTTCATGGGGCTCGTTGCCAAAGCGTTCGATCACCGCTTCCATCGCCGAATTGAGCAGTTCCACCATCGGCACCAGCAGGCAGCTTCCCAGCAGCAGCGCGCGCTCCACGCCGCTGTCACCCAGCCACAGGGCAAGCGGCGCGAGCACGACCAGAAGACAGACCTCCAGCCGGAAGGACGACTCATGCAACCAGGCTGCACGCAGACCCTGCATCGACCAGATTGTTGCCTTGATGATCCGCGCAGGCCCGCGCGGCAGATGCCCGATTTCGTCGGCCATGTCTCCGGCTCACGCGAAACCGTTATTTTGCCATACCCCGGGCTTCCGCCCGCATACAGCGGATTTGCATTGCCCGCCGGGCGCTGTTCCACTGCCCATGCGCCGGACGATCAAAAGATCGTGGCGCCATCCCCCCGGCAGACAGCGAGTCCCGCCCATGACACCCAATCCCGGCCCTGCCCTGTTGTCTTTGCAGTCCGACGATCCTGCCTGGCAGGCTCTGGTCGACCTCTCTCTGGCGCAGGCCCGGCAGGCACTGGGCAAACCCGTCGAACTCGACCTGCAGGCCGTGGACCGCAGCGGCCACTGGGGCTTCGTGCGTGCACGCCTGCTGGATCCGGGCGGCGCTGCGCTGTCACTGGCCGACACCCCGTTCGCCGAAGCGGCAGCTGCCGGCGGCGTTTCAGATCTGGCAGTGGTGCTGCTCAGGCAGCATGAGGAAGCGGACGACAGCGCCTGGCAGGTGGTCGATCAGACCATCCTTCCCACCGATGTGTCCTGGCTGGCGTGGCCGCAGAAGCACGGGGCTCCCAGCGAGCTGCTTGGACTCGGCGGCTGACCGGCGACGGAGCCGGTCAGTCAGGGAGCCGTCAGCTGGGCGGCGTCAGCAGATGATAGTTGCCGGATGCACCGCCCCAGCTGATGCGCTGGGTGCCATCGGCATTGACGTTGTTGGAGCCGATGAATTTCGGGGTTCCGTTCTCGAAACCGGCAAACAGCACCACGTGGGACTGGCCGCCGCTCTGCATCAGCACCACATCCCCCGGCTTGGCATTGGCCAGCGGGGTTGGCTGCCAGCCTGCTCCACGCAGGTTGTTGGCAAGCTGATCCACCGATGCACTGGCCTGGCCGGAATTGATCAGGCCGGCCTGCTGCAGGCACGCGGAAACGAAGTTCGCACAGTTGACGTTGTCCGGAACCCAGCTCTCCATCGGCAGCTCGTTGCTGTGCTTGAGATCCCCGGCGTTGCGGCCGATGAACTGCTCGGCGATGGCGGCTGCGTTCGATCCCTGCAACCCGGCCACCGGTCCGTTGACCGCCTCGGTGCCGATGGCTGTCGCGCCGGCGCCGCCCTGTGCGGCGGGCCCGCCCCCGGACACCTGCAGGGAATCCCCGGCAAAGATCATGTTCGGATTGTTGATATGCGGGTTGACGGCCTGCAGCGCCTGCACGCTTGACCCCAGGCGCTGGGCGATCTGCGACAGCGTATCGCCCGAGACAATGTTGTAAGAACCGATTGCGGTCATGCCGACTCCCTCTCCATACCCTGCACCAGCGTTACGCCGAGTGTGGCCGCCATTGCATGTGCCAACAATTGGGGCCAACCCCTATGGG
Source organism: Luteimonas qiangzhengi (assembly GCF_039548515.1). Taxonomy (NCBI): domain Bacteria; kingdom Pseudomonadati; phylum Pseudomonadota; class Gammaproteobacteria; order Lysobacterales; family Lysobacteraceae; genus Luteimonas; species Luteimonas qiangzhengi. Next base: position 63,694 of record NZ_JBCLVE010000017.1, read on the forward strand.
GAATACCCGAGGGTTGGGAGGGGAAAGGAGAGCCTGGAGCCGTTCCGTCAGTCGTCGTTGCCGAAAATCGCCACGCCGCGACTGCCGTCGGTCCCGATCCAGCCCCGGTACATGCCGGCGGTGTTGAACGGCAGCGCGATATTGCCTTCACCGTCCAGGGCGATCACCCCGCCATCGCCGCCGTGGTCCGGGATCACCTGCATGACCACGGCATCCGTGGCCGCCTGCAGGCTGTCTCCGCGGTAAGCCATGCGCGCGCAGATGTCATGGGCCACCGCGTTGCGGATGAAAAATTCGCCCCAGCCGGTCGCGGAGACGCCGCAGTTGGCGTCAGCCCAAGTGCCGGCGCCGATGATGGGCGCATCGCCGACGCGGCCCCAGCGCTTGTTGGTCATGCCACCGGTGGAGGTCGCCGCCGCAATCCGCCCCTGCGCATCCAGCGCGACCGCACCGACGGTGCCGAAATATTGCCCCGCGACGGGGCTCACGATAGAACTCGCGGCAGCCTGGCGCTCCGCTTCCTCACGCTGGCGGGCACGCTCAAGCTGCTCGCGCCGGGCATCGGTATCGAACCAGGCGTTGTCCACCCGGTCCAGATCCGGGTAATCGTCGGCAAAGCGTTCGGCGCCCTCGCCCATCAGCATCACGTGCGAAGACTCCTCCATCACCCGGCGGGCAAGGCGGATCGGGTTGCGCACCGTGGTCACCGCCGCCACCGCCCCGGCCTGCCGGTCCTGGCTGTACATGATTGAAGCGTCCAGCTCGTGGCGGCCTTCCGCATTGAACACGGCGCCCTTGCCGGCGTTGAAGCGCGGCTGCTCCTCCAGCGCCACGACCGCAGCTTCAACCGCGTCCAGCGCGGTGCCACCACGCGCCAGCACCGCATGACCGGCGTCAAGCGCCGCATCCAGCGCCGCGCGGATTTCATCCTCGTCGGCCTCGCTGAGCGACCCGCGCTCAATCACGCCCGCGCCGCCGTGGATCACCAGCGCCGTGCGCGGCACAGCTTTGTCCTGCGCGCTTGCGGTGAAGGCGATGGCTGCCAGCAACAGGAATGTCAGAACTCGCACGGGCTTTACCTCGACAGTCAAACAGCGAGCATACCGCGCACCCTCAGGGGCCA
>NZ_JBCLVE010000018.1:0-49837 GCF_039548515.1 Luteimonas qiangzhengi
GTCGGCGCCGTCCCTGGCGCCGACAGTCCCGCCCGGCAACACCTCACCGGACCTTCAACACTCCTTGGGTGGAATTCACGCGGCTTCGCGCGCATGACGCGCTCCTACTCGGGTGGCTGCTGCAACTTCGGTGGGTTTTGGGCGACACTGGCAGACGCCTTCGTCGCCTCTGGCCAATATGAAAATCGTTGAAGTCCAACATCCGCTGGTGCAACACAAGCTCGGCCTGATGCGCCGGGCCGACAACAGCACCAAGACGTTCCGCGAGCTGTCGGCCGAGGTGGCCGCGCTGTTGACCTATGAGGCCACGGCGGACCTGGAAACCGAAGACGCCGAAGTGGATGGCTGGGCCGGGACGGTACAGGTACGCAGGATCAAGGGCCGCAAGGTGACCCTGGTGCCGATCCTGCGGGCCGGCATCGGCATGCTGCCGGGGGTGCTGGAGATGATTCCGGCGGCCAAGGTGAGCGTGGTCGGCCTGGCGCGGGATGAGAGCACCCTCGCCGCGGTGACCTATTACGAAAATCTGGTCGACAACATGGCCGACCGCACCGCGTTGATTCTGGATCCAATGCTGGCCACCGGCGGCACGCTGATCGCCACCATCGACCTGCTCAAGAAGGCCGGCGCGAAGCAGATCAAGGGCCTGTTCCTGGTGGCTGCGCCAGAGGGCTTGCGTGCGGTGGAAGCCGTACATCCAGACATCGAGATCTACACCGCGTCGGTCGATGAGCGTCTGGACGAACGCGGCTACATCCTGCCGGGCCTGGGCGACGCAGGCGACAAGATCTTCGGCACCCCCGGCGGCTGACGGAGGCTGCAGAGGCCCCCGTAGGAGCGCGCCATGCGCGCGAAACCGCGTGAACCCAGGCTATGCTGCGTGGCGCCGGACGCGGCAACCTGTCCGAAGCCCCGATGCGACGATCAACGTCACGCGGCTTCGCGCGCATGGCGCGCTCCTACGGGAGGGGTCTTGCTTGGAGTCTGGCGGTTTCGTGGGTCGGGGCGTAGCGGCCACGATCGTCACGGGTGATCTGGACCAGCGCGACGTCCGGATCATGGGTCAGGAAAAGGTGCACGTTCCGCTCCAACTTGTCCTCCAGGAAGGCGCGCTTCTCGTCGATCAGCACCTCGGGGCTGCGGTCGTAGCCCATCGTGATCGGCAGGTGCACCCAGGGCCGCCCCGGAACCAGGTCGGCGCAGAAGGCAATGCCGCCGCGCGGCCGGCCGTCGGCACCGGGGGCACCGTGGATTTCCGCCAGCATCATGCCCGGGGTGTGGCCATCGCTGTAGGTGAAGCTGACCGCATCACCCAGCACGTCCGAGCGGCCGCCTTCGACAAACTGCAGCCTGCCACTGGCCTCCAGCAGCGCCGGAAGTTCCGGAATGAAGCTGGCCCGGTCGCGGGCGTGCGGATTGCACGCGCGCTCCCAGTGCGGCCGGCTGGTGAGGTAGATGGCGTTGGGGAACAGCAGCTCGTGCGGCTCGCCTTCGCGGTACTCGCGCAGCAGCCCGCCCACATGGTCGAAGTGCAGGTGCGAAAGCACCACCACGTCGATGTCCTCGTGCGAGAAGCCTGCTTCAGCCAGAGAGTCCAGCAGCACGTGACGCTCTTCGACCACGCCGTAGCGATCGCGGTATTTGGGCTCGAAAAACGCGCCCACGCCGGTCTCGAACAACACCGTCTTGCCATTGAGCGGCTGGGCCAGCAGCGCGCGGCATGCCAGCGGAATGCGGTTCAATTCATCCGGCTGCATCCAGCGCGTCCACAGGGCGCGCGGCGCGTTGCCGAACATCGCGCCGCCGTCGAGCTTCTGGGTGTTGCCTTCCAGCGACCAGAGTTTCATGGCTTGGACTCCATTGCGTCGGGGGCGTAGCCCCGACCTACGGTTCAGGGGTCAGCTGCACTTCGGCGGAGCCGACTTCGTTGCGCGGATCGGTGCCGCCTTCCAGGGTGTTGTCGCGCAGGTTCCAGGCCACCGTCTGCAGGTTGCCCCAGCTGTGGCTGGAGGTGCGACCACCGCTGCGACGCATCTCGTCTTCTTCGTCAGGCGCATCCACGGTGTGGCCCATCTCCCGCAGGCGGGCGATGACTTCCGGGCTGAACGCGCCGCGCTCGGCGGAAATACGGTCCGGCAGCCACTGGTGGTGGAAGCGCGGCAGCGCGGCCACTGCCTGGGCATCCAGGCCGGCGTCGTAACCGAGGATCCCCAGCATCACCATGGTGATGATGCGGGTGCCACCCGGCGTGCCCAGCACCGCGATGCGGTCGTCGGACAACATGAAGGTGGGCGTCATGGAGCTGAGCATGCGCTTGCCCGGCTCCGGAGCATTGGCATCAAAGCCCATCACGCCAAAGGCATTCGCCTCGCCCGGCTGCAGGGCGAAGTCGTCCATCTCGTTGTTCAGCAGCACGCCGGTGCCCGGCGGGACCAGGCCGGAGCCGAACAGCAGGTTCACCGTCTGCGTGGCGGCCACGCGGTTGCCTTCGGCGTCGATGATGGAGAAGTGGGTGGTTTCGTCGCCTTCCAGCGGGGTCGGCTCGCCGGAGAGCATGTCGCTCGGCGTGGCCCGCCCGGGGTGGATGGTGGCGCGCAGCCCGGAGGCGTAGTCGCGGCTGGTGAGGGTCTCCATGGGGATGTCGACGAAGTCCGGATCACCCAGGTAGAAGGTGCGGTCGCGGAAAGCGCGGCGCATGGATTCCACCGTCAGGTGAGCGCGCAGCGCGGGGTCCAGCTCTTCCAGTTCCCAACCACCCAGGATCTGCAGCATCTGGGCCAGCGCCACCCCACCCGAAGACGGCGGCGGCGCGGTCACGATGTCCCAGTCCTGGTACTTCAGGCGCAGCGGCTCGCGCTCCACCACTTTGTAGGACGCCAGGTCATCCGCGCTCCACACGCCGCCCTCGTCCTGCACGCCCTGCAGCAGCAGCTCCGCGGTACGACCGCGATAGAAGCCGTCAAAGCCGTCTGCGGCCAGGCGCTCCAGGGTGCGGGCCAGATCCGGCTGGCGGAAGGTGTCGCCCTCGCGCATCGCGCGGCCATCGATCAGGAACGCATCGCGGGTGCCCGCGTAGCGCTCCATCACTTCGGCCCGGCCTGCGTAGCCACGCTCCATGCGGCCATAGACGGGGAAGCCCTCGTCGGCCAGGCGGATCGCCGGTGCCAGCGAGCGGGCCAGCGGCAGCTGACCGTACTTGTCGGCCATATGCACGAAGGCCGCCGGGAGACCCGGAATGCCCGCAGCCCACGGCCCATTGGTAGCGCGGTCGCGGTTGAACTCACCGTCTTCGGTCAGGTAATCGTCCGAGCTCACCGCAGCCGGCGAAGTCTCGCGCGCGTCGAGAAATACATCACGACCATCCTCGGCCGTGTGCAGCAGGAAGAACCCGCCGCCGCCAATGCCGGAGCTGATCGGCTCCACCACCGACAGCGCGGCGGACACGGCGATGGCCGCGTCGAACGCGTTGCCACCCTCGCGGATGATTTCAAGTCCGGCTTCCGTTGCCAGCGAATGCGCCGAAGCAATGGCAACGCCCGGCGGCGTGGCCGTGCGGGCATGGGCCTGGCTGGTGCCTTCAGGTTGGGCGACCGCATCGCGGCCACAGGCAGGGGTGGCCACCAGGGCCACCGCGATGATCACACCGGACCAGAACTTCATGTTTGCTCCACCACTCGGGAATCAGTTGCGCATCACGCTCCGGCCATTTCGCCGGCACCGGTATCCGCCGGTGCGGCACCCTGCGCCTGCAGCCTGCGCAGCTTGGCCAGGAGCTGGATTTCGGTCTCGGGATGCTCGGGGTCCGGGTCGATGCATTCCACCGGACACACTTCCATGCACTGCGGCTCTTCAAAGTGGCCGACGCACTCGGTACACAGGGCGGGGTCGATCACGTAGATGACCTCGCCCTGTGAGATCGCGTTGTTCGGGCACGCGGGCTCGCAGACGTCGCAGTTGATGCACAGCTCGTTGATCTTCAGCGACATCTGCTTTCCCGCGCGACCTGGCGCGACTTGTTTCTCCGCGACTTACTTTTCAATGAAAACGTATTCAACCTTGGCCGGCGCCACAGCGGCTTCAACCCGCGGGTTGTCCACGGCGTCGCCGATGAACAGCACGCGCACGCCTTCCATGGTGCCTTCGGGCACGCCTTCGAACGCACGCACCGCCAGGTCCGCCACGCGGTTGGAGTTGTGACCGGCGTAGGCCAGCAGGTTGCCGCGCACGATGCCGCGGGCAAGGTCGTTCTCGGCGCGCTCGGCCAGCCGCTCGTACTCGTCTTCAAAGTTGTCGACGCTTTCGGCCGGCACCAGGTACACGAAGGGCTGGCTGTAGATGCCGTCCATGTTGCGGCCCACGGCGTCGTTCAGATACGCGCGCCACTCTTCGCGATCGCCGCTCTGCGGCGCAGTCATCGGAGCGGCTTCCACCTGCTCCACGGCCTCTTCTTTCTGGCAGGCTGCCAGCGGCAGGGCAAGGCTGGCGCACAGCAGCAGTCGGGTCATGATCTTCATTTCAGCGTTCCCTTCAGGGTTTTCAAGGTCAGGTTGATGCTTTGCGCTGCCATTCGGTCTGCAGCGCTTCGGCCACCGCCGCCGGCACGAACGCGGAGACATCGCCGCCAAGGCGGGATATCTCGCGGACCAGCGACGAGGATATGAAACCGTATTGTTCGGCAGGAGTCAGGAACAGGGTTTCCACTTCGGGAATGAGATGTCTGTTCATGCTTGCCATCTGGAATTCGTACTCGAAATCCGACACCGCCCGCAGGCCGCGCAGCAGCACGCCGCCGCTCACCTGGCGCACGAAGTCCGCCAACAGGCAGTTGAAACTGCACACTTCCACGTTGTCGTGTCCACGCAGTGCGAGCCGCGCCAGCTCCAGGCGCAGATCCAGTTCCAGGGTCGGCCCCTTGCCCGGGCTCTCGGCAATGCCCACCACGATCTTCGCGAACAACGGCGAGGCACGGTGGATCAGATCGATGTGCCCGTTGGTGATCGGATCGAAGGTTCCGGGATAGACCGCGATGCGGTTGCGCGCCACGCTCATGTCAGCAATTCGCCTGTCGGAAACGGCCGGGTCGGTGGGCGGCCAGTGTAACAGCGTCGCATCATGCTGAACCCCTATCCGGCACGCGACGCCGCGCGCCGGTACAGCGCGTGACGTGCGTCGCGGGTGCGTGATTCGCGATGCGCAAGCCAGCCCACGCCCGGCTCCACCCATCCATCCACCGGCGATTCAAGGTATAGCCATGCCTGGTCGGCAAGCCACGGATCCAGCTGTGCCAGCACCGGCTGCCACAGGTCCGCATCAAACGGAGGGTCAACGAACACCAGATTGAAGCGGCCGTGCAGCGGCGCGGCCAGAAACTGCAGCGCATCGGCACGCACCACGCGTGCGGCTGCGCCAGCGTCCAGCCGCTGCAGGGTCTCTTCCAGGCCCCGGGCCAGATGCGGATCCCGCTCCACCAACAGCGCTTCGGCAGCGCCGCGGGAAAGCGCTTCAAGCCCAAGCGCTCCGCTGCCCGCAAACAGGTCCAACACCCGCGCTCCCGGCAATACCGGCTGCAGCCAGTTGAACAGGGTCTCGCGGGCACGGTCGGAAGTGGGCCGCAGGCCGGGCGCATCGGCCACCGGCAGGCGGGTCCCGCGCCAGCGCCCGCCAATGATCCTGACCCTGCCCGGGACCGGCTTCATGGCGCGCTTTTCACGGCGGGAGGCTGGGGGCTCAGTGATACCATTCGGCCATTCTCCCCCATCAAGGACCTGATCGCGGCATGTCCAGCTGGTTTCGACGTAAAAAATCCGATGCAGACCAGTCCGACGGCCGTCGCCGGCTGAGCATCGAGGAGCTGGCTGCAGCATTTCCGGAGAGTCATCAGACAGCGCTTCCTGCCGCGGAGACTGCGCCGCCGCAGCCGCCTGAAGCCGACCTGCCCGCGGCCACGGAGCCGGTCGCAATCCCACCGGCTGCTCCGACCAGCGAAGCACCGCCGGCATCGGCAGAACCCGTCTCTAAAGCGGCTGTCGTAGCTGCTCCGCCAGCGGCGGCTCCGGTCGCCCGGGCACCCGTGCCGAAGCCTGTCGCACCGACCTCCGTCGCTGCGCCACCCGTTCCTGCCCCGGTCCCGCCAACCCCCACCCCGGCGACGCCAGCACCCGAACCGGCATCCGCGCCCGCGGCTGCACCCGGTAAAACCGGCTGGCGACAGCGCCTGGGCGGAAGTGGCTTTGCGGTCAGCCTGAGCGGCCTGTTCTCGCGCAATCCGCGCCTGGATGACGATCTGCTGGACGAGATCGAAACCGCGCTGCTGATGGCCGACGTGGGCGTGGCTGCCACCACCGGGCTGGTGGAGACCATGCGCAAGCGCATGAAGGCGCGCGAGTTTGCCGACTCCGCCGCATTGCTGGCCGGCCTGCGCGCGGAGATGATCGCCTTGCTGCAGCCGGTTGCCCGGCCGCTGCAGATCGACACTTCCGCCAAGCCCTTCGTGATCCTCACCGTAGGCGTGAATGGCGTGGGCAAGACCACCACCATCGGCAAGCTCGCCCGGCGCTACAAGGAAGAAGGCCACGCCCTGATGCTGGCCGCGGGCGATACCTTCCGCGCCGCCGCCGTGGCCCAGCTGCAGGCCTGGGGCGAGCGCAATGGCGTGCCGGTGGTTGCCCAGGGCCAGAACGCGGATGCGGCTTCGGTGGCTTTTGACGCGCTGCAGTCGGCCCGTTCGCGCGGCACCGACATTCTTATTGCCGATACCGCCGGACGCCTGCACACCCAGCAGGGCCTGATGGGCGAGCTGGGCAAGATCGGGCGCGTGCTGGGCAAGATCGACCCGACAGCCCCGCACGAAGTGCTGATGGTGGTGGACGGAACCACCGGACAGAACGCGGTATCGCAGGTGCGCCAGTTCAACGCCGCGGTCAATGTGACCGGACTGGTGGTGACCAAGCTGGACGGCACCGCCAAGGGTGGCGTGGTGTTCGCCCTGGCCCGCGAGTTCGGCATTCCGATCCGTTACGCGGGTATCGGCGAAAGGTCTGAAGACCTGCGCGTATTCGACGCCGAAGCCTTTGTTGACGCCCTGCTGCCGGAGGCGCTGGGCGGGTGAAGCGTCGCTCCGCGATCGCGCTGGTCGTGGTCGTCGCCCTTCTGCTGCTGTCCGCCCTCGCGCTGCGCTGGGCGATGCGCCCGCAGGTACTGGGCCCCCGGGTAATGGCCCTGGCCGGACAGGCCACGGGGCTGGATATCAGCGCTGATGAATTCGATTACCGCCTGCGCGGCACGCCTCAGCTCGTGGTCCACGGCGTGAGCGCACGCCTGCCGGGCGGGGCTGAGCCGCTGCTGGAAGCCAAGCGCGTCTTCGTTTCCGTGCCCTGGTCCACGCTGCGCTCGCGCGGCGCCAACCTGTTGATCACCCGCATCGAGATTGACGGCCCGCGCGTGCAGTTGCAGCCCACGCTCAGCTGGTGGGCACAGCGCCCCCGTGGTGATGGCCCGCTGCCCACCCTCGCCGAGGGCCTGCATGTGCGGCAGGGGCAGCTGCTGGCGGACGGCTGGGCGGTTGAGGACCTTTCCATCCAGCTGCCGCTGTTCGCTCCGCAGGCACGCCTGGGGGCGGACGTCAGCGGTCGCTACCTCGCGGAAACGCTGCATGCGCCTTTCCGTCTGCACGTGGCAATGACGCGCCCGGAAACCGATGCGGGTGTCGGCGTGGCCGGCACCTTCACTCTGCAGGCCGAGCGCTGGGAGCTGCCGGCCCGCGCGGTGCTGTCCACCCGGCTGAAGGAACTGCCTGCAGGAGCCGGCTTCGGACTGGCCGGACTGCGGGCTTCTGCCAGCGCGCAGCACGTAACCGCAGACCAGACCAGCCCGTTTGCGCTTGGCCTGGCCGGCGAAGGCACATTTGCGGACGGCACGCTCACCCTGGATCCCGCTGCCATCGCGCTTCGCGGACAGCACCTGATTCCACGCCTGCGCGGTCGCGGCCACCTCGCCGTGGGCCAGCAGCTGATTCTGGCCGTGATGGGGGAAATCGAACGCTGGCCGTCCGCCTGGCCGACCCTGCCCGCGCCCTTCGACGATCCCGATACGCCGCTGCCGTTCGAGCTCACCTACCGGGGCGCGCCCAACCTGGCCGATCCCCTGCAGCTGCAGCTGGCCCGCGACCAGGCGCACTTCGAGGGCCGCCTCCGCCTGCCGGAGGTGCTGGCGTGGATAGATGGCATCGCCAGCGGATCCCCGCTGCCGCCGCTTGAAGGCCGGCTGGTGGCACCGCGCGTGGACATCGCCGGCGCCAGCCTGCACGGCGTGGAGATCACCATCCAGGACGACCCCAGGCAGGCGGAGCCGCAGCCGTGACCGACCGCTTCGCATCGCGCCTGCTGGCCTGGTTCGATATCAACGGCCGCCACGACCTGCCCTGGCAGCATCCGCGCACGCCCTACCGGGTGTGGCTGTCGGAAATCATGCTGCAGCAGACTCAGGTGCGCGTGGTGATGCCCTACTTCGAGCGCTTCGTCGCTGCCCTGCCGGATCTTCCCGCGCTTGCCGCAGCGCCGCTGGATGAGGTGCTCGCGCTCTGGTCGGGGCTTGGCTATTACGCACGCGCACGCAACCTGCACGCCGCCGCCCAGGCCTGCGTGGAACGCCACGGCGGTGAGCTGCCGCGCGATCATGCCGCCCTGGTGGCCCTGCCCGGCATTGGTCGCAGCACCGCCAGCGCCATCCTTGCCCAGGCCTGGGGCGACCGCCACGCGATCCTGGATGGCAATGTCAAACGCGTGCTGTCACGCTGGCACGCGGTCGATGGCTGGCCCGGCACCTCCAGGGTCGAGAAACAACTGTGGACGTTCGCCGAATCGCATCTGCCTGACGCGCGCCTGGCCGACTACACCCAGGCGCAGATGGATTTTGGCGCCACCCTCTGCACCCGCCACGATCCCGCCTGCATGCTGTGCCCGATCAGCGCAGACTGCGCCGCCCTCGCCCAGGGACGGGTGGCCGAACTGCCCACACCCAAACCGGGCAAGCCGCTCCCAGAACGGGAAGCGACGGTGCTGCTGCTCTACGACAGCGCCAACCGCGTACTGCTGCAGCGGCGTCCGCCTACCGGCATCTGGGGCTCGCTGTGGTCACTGCCGGAAGCAGGCAGCGACGAAGAAGCACGCAGCTGGTTCAAGATCAACGTGGAAGGCGACTACGCAGCCGCCCACGCGCTGGAGCCGGTTGCCCACGCCTTCACCCATTACCGGCTGACGCTGCATCCATTGCGCTGGCAGGGCGTCGCAGCGCGACCAACTGTTCGCGATGGAGACAACCATCGCTGGGTAGCGATGGATCAGCTGGAGGCCCTGGGCATCCCGGCCCCTGTGCGCAGGCTTCTGTCAGGCGGCTTCTGAGCGCGCGCATCAAGGGGCGTGCAGGCCGGCCCAGCGCCAGCGTCCTACAATGGGACATCCCCCATTGAGAGCTGATCATCATGCGCACCGTCTTCTGCCAGAGAGAACAGGTCGACACCGAAGGTCTGGATTTCGCGCCCTGGCCCGGTGAACTGGGCAAGCGGATCTACGCCAACATCGGCAAGAGCGCGTGGTCTGCATGGCTGGCCCATCAGACCATGCTGATCAACGAGAATCGCCTCTCGCCGCTGGACCCCAAGCACCGCGCCTTTCTGGAAACCGAGATGCGCAAATTCCTGTTCGAAGGCGGTGCCGAAAAACCCGCTGGCTACGTACCTGCACCCGGCGACTGATCCGGCGCATCTTCCGGCGGCTGGTCGATCACTTCGCCGCCCTCGCGCCAGTCGCGCTCCGCATCGCGCAGCGCACCGACGTCCAGCGGCCTGATCTCATCGATCCGACAGGCAATCGCCATTGGTCCGGCACCCACCGGACGCACCCGATCAAACCGGGCGTGCACGCTGTTGAGGCTGCTGGTGATCGACACGGAGTGGGCGAAGGCCAGATCCGGGCAGCCGCCCGTCAGCTCCAGCAGCCACGCCTCACGCGGCTTGGTCCATACCGCCAATGCCCGATCGCCAAGCGGCGCCCAGCTGTGCAGGCGGCCGAAGAAATGGAAGCTGCGCACCGGCTCGCCCGCGTTGGCCCGATACATGGCCAGCTTCTCGCCGCTGTCCATTCGGGTGCTGGCGCAGCCGGCCAGCAGCATTGCCGAAAGCAGCCCCGTCGATACCGCCTTGATGGATCTGTGCATGGTCATCTCCTGCAGATTGCAAGGAACCCGTTGGATGATGAACCAAAAAAAGCCCCGCGCTGGCGAACCAGTGCGGGGCTTGAAATTCCATGGTGGCCAGGGAGGGAATCGAACCCCCGACACGGGGATTTTCAATCCCCTGCTCTACCAACTGAGCTACCTGGCCGGAATACATGCCACGGCCGAACCGTGAAAGCGGGAATGATACGTAGCGAACTGCATTTGGGCAAGCCTTTGAGCATTGCCTTCACACGGCAAGGGTCAGTACTTGTCCCTTGGACAAAGGCACCGTAAACTAGCCGGCCCGCCGAGGCCCAAACAGCCCCGGCACGCAGCATCAGGGCGGTTAGCTCAGCGGTAGAGCATTGCCTTCACACGGCAAGGGTCAGTGGTTCGATCCCACTACCGCCCACCAGATCCATCAAAAGCCCCCGGCCATTGGCGCGGGGGTTTTTTGTTTGCGGGCTATTACCGGCAGTCGCCGATGCGCACGAAAGCCAGGTCCTGGAAGTTGTAGCTGGAGCCGACACGTGGATTGATCCGGGTCACTTTCAGGGTGGGCTGGCCGCCCTGCTCGGGCTGGCTGAAATCCAGCCACGGCTCGGCGCTCACGGTCACTTCGCTCCAGTCCACCAGCAGCCGCCCACCGGACTCCATGACCGTACCAGTAAGCATGGGCGAGCGTTCCGAAGCGAACTGCACCTGACCCCCTTCCACAGCGCATACCGATGCGCGGCCAAACCAGGGGTCTTCATACACGCCCAGCCAGCGTGCGATGGATGCGGGCTCGGCCGGGACCCGGTCGCTGGTGTCCGGCACCGCTTCACCATCATCAGTCTGACCGGCCGTTGCCGCCCGATCCTGTTCGATCAAGTCGGCGTAGTGGTTCACGTCCAGGCCGCTGTCCGGACTGGTGAAATACATGCTCAGTGCCTGCCCCAACGCGGTCCTGGCGTCACCGCCCGAGCCGTTGATCATCAACACGAAACCCGCGCCCTTCTGCGGCAGCAGGGTCAGAGCCGAGAACATTCCTGAAAGGGTTCCGGTGTGCCCAACCTTGAACGTGCCGTCGCTGTCGCTGATCCGCCACCCCAGGCCGTAGGCGTAGAAGTTGGCGCCCTCCCAGTCGCGCATGCGCTGACCCAGCGGCATGGGCATGTGCACGCTCCACAGGTTGCGGCGCTGTTCCTGCGACAGCCACGGCTGTCCATCCGTCAGCCCGTGGGTGTCCGGCTGCAGCCACATCTGGATCCACGCCGTCATGTCGCGCAAGCTGCAGCGGATGCCGCCGGCGGCTGCCATCGGCACTGCGGGAACCAGCTCACCGTCCGCCCGGATGACCACGTTTCGCCCGTCCAGCTGCATGTGCGGCTGGGCTACGTTGCCCACCTCGTCGCGCTGCCACTCGCCCACCTGGCAGCGCTCCAGACCCAGCGGCTCGAACAATTCCTCTCGCAGCGCCTGCTCGTAGGATCCAGCACCCGATGCCGCCGCAGCCACTTCGCCGGCGACGATATACATCACGTTGCTGTAGTTGTAGCGCGTGCGGAAGCTGGATGCCGGGGGCAGGTGGGCAATGCCGGCAACCACCTGCTCACGGGTGAACAGGTTGGGCTCCGGCCACAGCATCAGGTCGCCGGCGGCCGGCCCCAGGCCGCTGTTGTGGATCACCAGGTCTCGCACCTGGATCTGCTCGCTGACCCACGGGTCGTACATGCGGAAGTCCGGCAGGTGCCGGGTGACCGGATCATTCCATGCCAGCTTGCCCTGGTCTGCCAGCCGCGCCAGCAGCGCAGTGGTCATGGCCTTGCCGTTGGAGGCGATCTTGAACAGCGTGTCCTCATCGATCCGATCGCCCTCGCCTGCGCGCAGCTCGCCATCTGCGCGCATGTAGATGACCTCGCCGTCCTGCACCACGCCCACCGCCATGCCGGGCAGGTTCCAGCGCTCCATGGCCTGGTCGAACAGCTCGTCGAGCTGGGGATTGGCCCAGGCCGGCGTCAGGACAACAGCGGAAAGGAGTGCAAGTGCGCAGGTGCGCTTCAGCAGTGGGGTCATGCGCTGTTGGGTCATGTTGTCATCCAAATAAAAAGCCGACCGCACCCATGAGGTGTGCGGCCGGCAAAGTGGAGCGTGGTTCAGAAGCGGTATTCGGCCAGCAGCGAATAGGCCCGTCCACGCGGATCGGCGACCCGGGGCTCCCAACCCGCACCGCTGGCCCAGTCGTTCTTGTGCGCAGTGAACGGGGGATCGCGGTCGGTCAGGTTCTTCACCCCGAGCACCAGCCTCAGGCCTTCGAAGCCGGTGTAGCTCAGGCTGTAGTTATAGGTGACATAGCGACCCACATCCGGATCCCAGTTGCTCGGAATGTAATGGTCGTTGGCAACGCTCGTCGGTTCTTCATCCTTGTAACCATGCCGGTAGATCTGGGTCAGGCTGTGGGCCCAGTCGCCCTTGGCCCAGGAGAAGCCAAGCGTGTGCTTCCACTTCAGGGGCAGGCTCCAGTAGCGAAGGTAATTGCCCACCAGGTTGTCCGAATACGGCTGGGACTCCAGCAGCTTCTCCTGATAGTTGTCCAGGTAGCTGCCGTTGAAGTTGACCCGATAGCTGCCGCCCGCCAGGTCGCCCATGATGTTGGCATCCAACTCAAAACCACTCATCAACGAGCCGCCGGAGTTGATGAAGCGGCGGTCGATCAGTTCCACTTCACCGCTGGCGTCGCGGATCCAGTTGTTGCGGAACAGCTCGTAATTGTCACGCAGCACGTCCAAGTCCGGGCCGGTGCGGATGGTATTGGTGCGTTCGATTTCCCACCAGTCGAGGCTCGCGTTGAACCAGTCCACCGGCGCAAACACCACGCCGAAGCTCTTCTGGCGCGCCTCTTCCGGCTGCAGGTCCTCCTTGCCACCCACCAGGATGTCGGGACGGATGGATTCGCACCCCGGCCGTGAATCATCCACCACTCCGCCCGGACACTTCTCCGGGTCGGCCACATCCAGGGCGGTGTTCTGGGTTGCGGTGGCGCCACTGAACAGCTTGCTGAACTCCGGCGCCTTGAAGCCGGTGCTGTAGGCGCCGCGGAAAGCCACCGCGTCGATCGGTTTCCACATGAAGGAAACCTTCGGGTTGGTGGTGCCCCCGAAGCCATCGTAGTGGTCGTAGCGGCCGGCCACCGTGACCTCCAGCGTGTCGTGCAGAGGCAGGTAGACCTCGGCGAACACCGCCTTTACGTCACGGCTGACAGATGGCAGGGTATTGGCCGCATCAAACGGCGCGTTGAAGATCGCGGGACGCGCTTGCACTTCGTGCTGGTCGCCGTTGAACGCGAATTGCTCACGTCGCAGGTCGGTGCCGAAGGCCACCTGCAGCGGACCGCCGGCGAGGTTCCAGAAGCTGGTGGAGACCACGGCGTCCAGGTTGGTCACTGTGGAACGGCCGCCATAAAGCACCACACCCGAGGCCGAAGCGGCTTCCAGCGCAGCCAGTCCCTGTGGGTTCTGCTGCTGTCCCGGCATCAGGAACGGATTGATCAGGCCGCTGCCGAGCACCTGCTGCAGGCCATCCACGTAGTGGTATCCACTGCCGAGGCGCGATTCGGATTCGCTGGAGGCCCGCGACAGGCCGGCGCTGTACTCCCAGCGCCCGACCTCGCCTTCAAAGCCCGCCATCACCCGGTAGGCTTTGGTATTGGTGAGCACCTCGCGCGGTCCGCAGGCGTAGCAGCGCCACCGGTATGCGATCGGCGCGCCGTACTCGAGCTGGTCGGGACCGAAGAAATCCTCGAGCGACCCGTACACCATGTCGTAGGTGTCCCGGGTCAGGTCATTGAGCGGGAACCAGGTGCCAGGGTTGAACGTGGCCGTGGCGGTAGCGCTGGAGGAAATCTGGTTCGGTTCGAACTGGCGGTTCACATCCACGTCCGAGCCCATGAACTCCACGAACGCCTGGCCCGCATTGCCAACCTTGAAGGTGGCCCGCCCGATGAACTGCACGCTCTCCTGTGGCTGCTGCATCACCGCCGCAGCGGGGTAGTCCCAGGAGCAGCCGTACCTGGAAGCAACGTTGGTGGCAGTGGTGGCCCAGAGGCGGTAGTCATACGGCCCCATCATGTCGTCGCCGGCTTCACAGCCCGGACCGCCAGGCAGGTTCAGGGTATTGACCCCGTTCACGACCTGTCCGGTGTCCGGATCGATCAGGCCCGCTCCAGTCAGCGAGTCGGCCAGGTTGAAAATGGTGGCGAACGGCGTGCCGCGCGTATCCGGCGAGAGGCCGCGACTGGGCTGGAAGCTGTTGGAGAAGTGGCGGGCGTTGCCGCGCAGGATGTCGTTCTTTTTCACCGAGATGGTGGCAAACGCATTCCAGCCCTGAGTATCCAGATCGCCGCCGCCAACCAGCAGGTTGGAGCTGTAGATATTGCCGCCGCCCTCCTCGGGCAGGTCGACGAAGCCGCTGATCTGCGCACCGGTGAAATCGTTGCGGGTAATGAAGTTGATTACCCCGCCAATCGCGTCGGTGCCGTACACCGCCGATGCGCCGTCGCGCAGCACCTCGACCCGGTCGATCGCTGCAAACGGAATGGAGTTCAGGTCAACCGTCGTGCCGCGCAGACCGTGGGCAGCGACACGGCGGCCGTTGAGTAGCACCAGCGTGGCGTCCGCACCCTGCCCGCGCAGGTTGGCACCCGACACCCCGTTGTTGCCACGCAGGTCTGCCGGCGCGATGCCGGCGTTGGCCGACAGGTTGTCCGATCCGTTGCCGCCGATGTTGAGATAGCTCAGCAGCTGCTCGGCCGAGGAAATTCCCTGCGCCTCGATCCGTTCCCGCTGGATCACCGTCACCGGAAGCGCAGTTTCCACATCGGTGCGCTTGATCCGGGACCCGGTCACCCTGACCGTGTCGAGAGTCTGCGCTGCGGACCGCGCAGGCGGTTCGGCCTCCGACTCCTGGGCCACCGCGATCCCCGGCAGTGCAAGACCAAGCAATACGGCAACGGCAAGGTGACTGTGCTTCAGGAACGACTGATTCGCATGCATTCGTGCTCTCCGGTGAAGTGATGCTGCTGATCAACAGACACGGGCAGCCGGACAGCAGCGGGTGACACGCGCTGCCGTGCACGGCGCCATTGACGGGCGTGCCGGCAGTGCCATGTCCAGTTCAACCGCTCCTGCGGTAAAGCCTTGCTCCCCTTGCCAGGGCGAGGGCCTGCGATCCCCTACCGCATGCCCGCCCATTCACACTTATGTAGCACGCCCCCCGTAATGGGTCAAAGCGCACGGATCAGCCGCGCCTACTCCAACGCACACTCGCCCATGCGAACAAAGCCGAGGTCCTCGTAGTCGTAGCTGAAGTCCGCTTCCGGATCGACCTTGGCCATCGTCAGGCGGGCCGCGCCATCTTCGTCCAGGCTGAACTCCAACCACGCATCGGCATCCGCGCCGAGGGTGTCGAAATCAACCAGCAGGCGTCCGCCCGCGGCATGCACCGGGCCTGCCAGACGCGGAGATTTGGCCGACTCGAAGCGCACGCCATCAGCGGCCGCGCAGATGCTGACATCGCCGAACCAAGGATCGCGATAGTGGCCAAGCCATTGCGCCATGTCTTCGGCTAGCGCCGGGCTGCGTGGCGCCCTGGCGTCCGCTGGCAACCCGGCGGTACCTGCAGCCAGCGCCGCTTCGCGATCGCGTGCCATGGCTTCGGCGTAGTACGCCACCGTCCTGCCAGCGTCCGGATCGGTGAAGTGTTTGGCCAGGGTCTGCTCCAGCACCGTTCGCGCCTGGCCCGCATTGGAATGGATCAGGATCACGAAGCCCACATCCAGTTCCGGCAGCAACGTGACCGCGGAATACATGCCGGACAGCGTCCCGGTGTGCGAGACCTTGCTCGTGCCATCCACATCGGTCAGCCGCCAGCCGTAGCCATACGCGGAAAAGTGACTGTCGTTCCAGTCGCGCATGCGCTGGCTCATGGGCATTGGCATGTGCGCGGTCCAGACCGCTTCGCGCTGCTCCGCGGACAGCCATGGGCTGCTGCCTTTTGCCTCGCTGGCGGTATCCGGATCCAGCCAGACTTCCACCCAGCGCAACATGTCATCCAGTCCGCAGCGCACACCGCCGGCGGCCGCCATGGGCATGTCGGTCACCACCTCGCCATCCGGACGCGCCACCCAGGCACCGTCACGATGTGCATGGGGTTCCGCTACGCTGCCCGCCTGGTCCACCCGCCACTCACCAACCCGGCAGCCCTGCATGCCCAGCGGCTGGAACACTTCACGCCGCAACAGCGCATCAAACGGCGCCTCACCAGCGGCCGCGGCCACTTCGCCCGCCACGATGTACAGCGTGTTGTCATAGGCATAGCGCGAGCGGAAACTCCACAGCGGCTTGAGATGCGCCAGCCCGGCAATCACGTCCTCGCGGGTGAAGTGGTTGGGCTCGGGCCACAGCATCAGGTCGCCGGCCCCGGGGCCCATGCCACTGTTGTGGATCAGCAGGTCGCGCACCTGGATCTCACGCGTCACCCAGTCTTCGTACATCCGGAACCCGGGCAGATGGCGGATGACCGGGTCATCCCAGGCCAGCAGGCCAGCATCCACCTGGCGTGCCAGCAGCGCCGCTGTCATCGCCTTGGTGTTGGAAGCCACCTTGAACAGCGTATCGCTGCGGATTGGCTCTCCGCTGCCGGCGGCGGTCTCACCGCGGACCTCGATCTGCCGCACCTGGCCATCCACCACCACCCCGACGGCAATGCCGGGCAGGCCGTAGCGCTCAATGAGATCGTCGACCGCGGCGGTGACTTCCGGGATCGGGCCGCTTGCCGCAGCCGGGGCAAAAAAAATCGCAGCCGTGAAAGCGGCCGCGACGAGAGATGGATAACGGATCACAGTCAGAGCTGCTCCTTGATTTGAAGGCTCCCCGCCGGCCGCAGCCGGCGGGGTAGCTGTTTGCTGCTTTATCGGGGATCAGAAGTTCCAGGTCACCACCAGCTGCGCGTAGCGCGGCGACTGCCAGCGGGTACCGGTGCCGTACAGCGGGCGCACCTGGCCGGGGTTGCCCTCGTAGCGCTGGCGCACGTTGATCACTTCCTGGTCGTTGAGCAGGTTGTAGACCGAGAACCGTGCCTTCAGGTCGATGCCGTCCACCGGCAGCGTCCAGGTTACGTTGGCGCCCACGTCGTAGGTCCACGGCAGGCGCCCACCCGCGCCACGACCCGCGTACTCGTGCACCCGGCCGTCGACCGGGCCGTCGCAGTTGGCCACGCAGTGCCAGAACGACCCACCGCCCGAGCCTTCGGTCACGAAGCTGCCGGCCCCCAGCGAGTCACCAGGCCAGGTCACGCCGAACTGGTTGATCGGCCCACCCGACATGGCAGTGACGATGCCGCCAAACGACCACTGCTCGTTCAGGGCGTAGCTGCCGCGCAGCTTGATCTGGTGGCGACGGTCATTGAACAGCGGACCGTAGTCCTGGTTGTTGGCCGGGTGATCCCAGTGCTGGACCATGCCGGTATCACCGTAGTTGGTGTCCGAGTTGACCGGGCCCTCATGGTTGCCGTGCGACTTCGACCACAGGTAGGACGCGTTGAACGCCCACTTCTCATCCCAGGCCCGGTCGATCTGCAGTTCGACCGACTTGTAGGTGCGCTTGGGGTCGTAGTAACCGGTCACTTCCCCGCTGCCAGCCTTGATATAGCCGTCCTTGGAGGTATCGATGGTGATCCAGCCTTCGGTGTCGCAGCCGATGCTGGCATCGCCCCAGATGGTCACGTTCTCACCCGGGTTGCCGATCGGCCACAGGCTGCTGCTCAACGGACCACACGGGGTGTGGTTGATGCGCAGGTCATCCATGGCGTTTGGCATGCGGCGATAGGTGGCGTTGACGCCCCAGGACCAGGCCTGGTTGATCGCACTCTGGAAGCCGAGGATCGCTTCGTCCTGGTAAACAGCATCCAGGTCGCGGCTCACGCTCTGGCGCAGGTCGTTCACCGGCAGGTTGTAGGAATCATCCACGCCGCCGATCTGCGCGCCGAGCACCGGCACCATGTACGGGGCACCCGTGACCGGGTTGCTGCCCTGGTTCCAGCCTTCAATCGCGTAGAACGTACGTTCGTCAATCAACCCGCCCGCGAAGTTGTAGTTGATGATGCTGGTGACCGGCAGGTAGTAGCGGCCGAGGTTACCGAACAGCTTGGTGGTCCCGTCTCCCTTCATGTCCCAGGAGAAGCCCAGGCGCGGTGAGAACAGGTTGTCCATCTTGATGAAGCTGTCGCCCGTCGCGGTCTTGTTGTTGAAGTTGTCGAACCGCACGCCCAGGTTGACCATCAGGTTGGGGGTGACGTTCCAGATGTCTTCGACGTACCAGGCAGTCGCAGTGGTTTCAAACACGCCACCGTCGATGCGACGACGCCCCATCATGATCGCGTCAACGCCGGCCGGCACGACCGCGCCGTTGTCGAGCACGTCGCCCGGGTTCATGCCGAACGCGGTATAGCGCATCGCGTTCGGACCCGGGTAACCGGTGGTCCGGTCGGTGGTCATGACTTCGTGATCCACACCGAAGCGCAGCATGTGATCGCCCAGCGCCCACTCGAAGTCCAGTCGGGCGACTTCGCGCTCGTCCTCGTGGGTCACGATGGAGCCGGAGCCCGGGTGGCAACCCGCCGGCAGCGGCCGGTAGCCGTCATAGACATTGTTGTAGCTGCTGTCGATGAAAATCTGCGCGCAGGGCCCGTCGGCCGGCGAACGCGACATGGCCTGGCTCTGATTGATGCCGTACATGGCCTTGGCGGTAAACGCCTCGCCGAAGTAGCCCGTGTAGGTCACCGAACCACTCTTGCCACCGCTCTCGGTGGTCTGCATGCCGGTCTCGCCGCCACGCTCACCGGTATCCCAGTTGTAGGCGTACGTGGTGCTCTCGTACTCACCCTCGTCCGAGAAAGCCAGCAGTTCCAGCGTGTGGTTGTCGGTGATGTTCCAGTCGAGCTTGGTGCCCCAGAATCCGTTGTCGGAACCGCCGTTGGTCCAGCTGTTGCCATTGAGCGCGCTGCTGCGCTCGTTGTTGTCACGGAACTCGTACATCGCGAACAGGAACAGCCGGTCGCGGATCAGCGGTCCGGAGGCCCACACGTTCGCCTTGTTGAAGGTCTGGCTGTTGCGCGAGCGGCGGTAGCGCACCGGCACCGGATCACCATTGGCGTCCACGTTGGTGAACTCGTGGTCATCGGCGGTTGCGCGCCAGGCTTCCGGCTCGAAGGTCACTTCCACGCCGCCCTGCAGCTCGTTGGTACCCGAGCGGCTGACCGCGTTGATCACGCCACCGGTGCTGCGGCCGAACTCCACCGAGTAGCCGCCGGTCTTGACCTGGAATTCCTGGAAGAAGGCAAACGGCGCCGCCGAGTAGCTGTGGCGACGGTAGAAGTCGGTCACGTTCAAGCCGTTGATGAAGACCGAGTTTTCTGCGATCGACGAGCCACCAAAGGACATGCCGCCAAGGCTGGAATTGCCGCCCATCACGCCGGGAGCCATCATCGCCACGGCCGACAGGCTCTGCGCCACCGGCACGCGTGCCCACTCTTCGCGGGTGATATTGGTGGCCGACTCGGTCGAGCGCACGTCCACGCGGTTGATCACCCGGCTGCCCAGCACCTGGACCGCGGCGAGGTTGGATACGCCGGCATCCGCGCCCAGGTTCACCGTGGTGGTGCCACCCAGCGATACGTTGACCGAGACCGGCTCACCCACCGACTGGCCATCGCGGCGGACGCTCAGCGTGTAATCACCGACCGGCAGCTGGCCGAGGCGGTAGCTGCCATCGGCACCGACCGTGGCCGAGCGGGTCAGCCCGGTTGCCGGATTGTTGACGACGATCTGGTCGCCGGTGGTGGCACGGCCGGCCACCGCGCCGGTGACGCTCTGCGCGACCACCACTGGCACCACGGCGGTCAGACACGCGCCCAGGGCGAGGCTCAAGGCAGCTCGGCGGAGGTTGGTACGACTGGCCTTCATTTGGATGCTCTCCGGTACAGATATTCGGGGTAGTAGTTGTATTGATCGGGGGAACGGCGGGGCTGTTGGCCCGGAGCCGATGGCAAGCTGATGGCTGTTGAATTCGCCGTGCTCACTGCAGTTCTCTCCTCCCCAGGGAAACTGTTAAAGCTGTGTAACATGGGCGTCAAAGCTTCGTCAATAATTTATTCTCGATTGTTGCTTTTGCTGAATGATGTATTCCATGATGGTGCAACATCCCACTCTTGGAAGTAATCCATGCGCCTTGCGATCCTGCTCCTGGGCCTGGTGTTCACGATGCCTGGCACGCTGTCAGCGCGCGGGCCCACGGCCTCCACGCCCCCGTTCGCCGTACCGGGGCTGACCGAAGCCCAGTTCTCACCGGATTACTGGATCGATGCGCTGCCCGACGCCGATCGGGTGATCCTGACTCCGGCGCAGATTGCCGAGCAGAACGCGCGGATGGTGGCCGAAGAATCTTCCATCTTTGATCTGGAAGCGCTGCCGGCGCGACTGTCGGGCGAACAGGTGCGCACCTGGATCGAAGATCTTTCCTCCCTGCCCAGCCGCGACCTGTTTGATGAGCATGGGCAGCAGATAGACCCGAACGTACTGGTCCGGATTGACGCCAATCGCGCCCTGGACTCGGTGCCCGCGGACCAGGCGACCCGCTACGGCATGGCCGTGCAGCGTGCGGACCTGCGCGCCTTCCCTACCTCACTCCGGGTGTTCCATTCCGCGGGTGACAGCGACATCGACCGCTTCCAGGAAAGCGCCCTGTTCCCGGGCGATCCAGTGGTGATCACCCATCAGAGCGCGGACGGCGAATGGCTGTTCGTGGTCAGCCAGCGCTATGCCGCGTGGGTCGAGCGCCAGTCTGTGGCGGAAGGCGACCGCCAGCAGATCTTTGCCTGGGGTCGCAGCGAAAGCTTTCTGGTGGTGACCGGCGCCACGGCGCACACCGTGCACACCCCGGAAAACCCGCGCGTCTCACAGGTGCAGCTGGAAATGGGCCTGCGCGTTCCGGTGCTGCTGGATCGCTCCCCGCTGGAAGTGATCAACGGCCAGCTGGCCTCGGCCCACCACGTGATCGAACTGCCGGTGCGCAATGATGACGGCACGCTGGCATTTGAACCGGCGCTGCTGCCACGTTCGGCCGACGTGGCCGACGACTACCTGCCGCTCACCGAAGCCAACCTGATCCGCCAGTCGTTCAAGTTCCTGGGCGAGCGCTATGGCTGGGGCCATTCCTACAACACCCGCGACTGCAGCGGTTTCGTATCCGAAATCTATCGCAGCTTCGGCGTGCTGCTGCCGCGCAACACCAGCCGGCAGTCGATCACCCCCGCACTCAACCGCCTGGCGTTCTCGGCCGAAGACGATCACCAGACCCGGATCGACGCGCTGGCCGAAGCGCGCCCGGGCGACCTGGTGTTCATCCCCGGCCACGTGGTGATGATCATCGGTCATGTCGACGGCGAGCCGGTGGCGATCCACGACACCGCCGGCATGAGCTGGCTGCCCGACCCGGACGGCGAGCTGGTCCGGCTGAAGCTCAACGGCGTAGTGGTGACCCCGATGCTGCCGATGATGTCCAACGCCACCACCCGCACCACCGACCGAATCACCAACATCCAGCGTATCCGGCCCTGAGCCGCGGAAGCCGCCACACTCATGAAAATCACTGAAGTCCGGCTCGGCATGCTCCGGGTCCCGCTCAAGACCCCATTCAAGACCGCGCTGCGCACCGTCGATACGGTGGAAGACATCATCGTCAGCATCCACACCGACACCGGCAACATCGGCTATGGCGAAGCGCCCGCCACGGCGGTGATCACCGGCGATACCCACGGCTCGATCATCGAGGTGATCCGCAAGCTCATCGCCCCGCGCCTGATCGGCATGGACGTGGCCGAGCTCAACGCGATCCTGCAGCTCATCCACACCTCCGCCGAGCGCAACACCAGCGCCAAGGCCGCGGTCGAAATCGCCATCTACGACCTGTGGGCGCAGCTGTATGGCGCGCCGCTGTACCGCATGCTGGGTGGCGGCGACCCTGCCCTGACCACCGACCTGACCATCAGCGTCGACTACATCGACAAAATGGTGGCCGACTCCGTCTCCGCCGTGGACCGCGGGTTTGAATCCCTGAAGATCAAAGTGGGCAAGGAGATCAACGTCGACCTGGAGCGGGTCAAGGCGATCTACGCCGCGGTCGAAGGCCGTGCCCTGCTGCGCCTGGACGCCAATCAGGGCTGGACCGCCAAGCAGGCGGTGTACGCCATCCGCACGCTCGAGGATGCCGGCGTGCAGCTGGAGCTGGTGGAGCAGCCTGTCAAGGCGCGCGACATTGCCGGACTGAAGTTCGTCACCGAGCGGGTGCACACGCCGATCATGGCCGATGAGAGCGTGTTCGGCCCGTCCGAGGTGATCGAGCTGCTGCGCCAGCAAGCCGCCGACATCATCAACATCAAGCTGATGAAGACCGGGGGCATCTCCAACGCCATCCGGGTCGCCGATATCGCCGCCCTGTACGACGTGGAGTGCATGATCGGCTGCATGATCGAGACCAGCATCAGCGTGGCCGCGGCCGTGCACCTGGCGGTGGCCAAGTCGGACATCATCCGCAAGGTGGATCTGGACGGACCGTCGCTGTGCGCGTTTGACCCCGTGGATGGCGGCGTGGATTTCAACGAGTCGGAAATCTCCATCAGCGATGCGCCGGGACTCGGCATCCGCGAGATCCGCGGGCTCGAGCCGTTGGCACCCTGAGCGGAGCATTGCCATGCCGTCGCTGCTGAAAATCCGCGCCCAGCGCGACCAGATGTCGGCAATCGAGCGGCGCATCGCGGACTTCATCCTGGAAAACGCCCACCTGCTGCGCGACTACTCCTCCCAGCAGCTGGCCAATGCGCTGGAGATCAGCCAGTCGAGCGTAGTGAAGTTCAGCCAGAAGCTTGGCTTCAAAGGCTATCCGGATCTGAAATACGCCATCGGCGAAGACCTGGTGCGCAGCAATGGCAACAACGGCACGCCCGCACCGGCGGCGCTGGATGACGACACCAGTCCGGGTGAGCGGCTGTGGCAAGCCAAGACCGACGCCGTGCGCGAAACGCGGCTGCTCAACCCGGCCGACCGGATCGAGGCCGTGGTGGATGCGATCCGCGGCGCCCGCACTGTGTTCGTGATCGGCCTGGGCCAGGACGGCATCGTGGCCCGCGCCTTCACCCTGCGCCTGGCGCAGCTGGGCATCCTGGCGGTCTACCACTTCGACCCGGTGCTGATGCCTACCAGCCTGGCCAATGCCAGCCGCGAAGACGTGATGATGGTGTTCTCCGAACACGGTCGGCGTACGGTGTTGACCGAGCTCAGCCGCCTGTTCCGCACCCGCGTGGGCAAGGTGGTCAGCGTGACCCGCAACACTCCCAATCCGCTGCGCGCGCACGCCGATCTGAATCTGGTGATCTCGGGCCACGACGAGCGCACCCACGTGGAGCCGCTGCTCTACCAGGCGGCGCTGCAGCAGCTGCTGGACGTGGTGTTCCTGCTGTTGTGTGAGCACGGCCAGGAGCGGCTGCAGCTGCTTGACCACGACGCCAGCCGAATCCGCCAGCTGCTCGAGTCCTGAAAGCTGCGGCCCGGGCACCGTTGCCCCCGCGCGAGCGGCACGGCACGATGGCGGGCTGATCGATCCATATTCAGAGGTGCCCATGGCCGGATACGTGCTGTATCACAACCCACGCTGCTCCAAATCCCGCGGCGCACTGGAACTGCTGCAGGAACGTGGCGTCCAACCACAGGTGCTGCGTTATCTGGACACCCCACCCGATGCCGATACGTTGCGCGGGCTGGTGGAAAAGCTCGGCATCCGGCCGCGGGAGTTGCTGCGTACCGGGGAAGAGGAATACTGGAGCCTGGGCCTGGCCGATGCGTCGGTGGACGACGCCGCGCTCATCGCGGCAATGGCCGCGCATCCCCGTCTGATCGAGCGCCCGATTCTTGTGCGCGGCGCCCGTGCCGTGATCGGCCGCCCACCGGAACGCGTGCTCGAACTGGTGGATTGAACGGGCGTCGCGACGTCCCCACCCGTAGGAGCGCGCCATGCGCGCGAAGCCGCGTGACCATCATTCATGGGGTGATAGCCGCGATGGCCGAGGGGCGCGTGGCGTCGGGGGCGTAGCCCCGACCTACGGGTGCACTGTCAGCGGGATTTGGTTTCGCGCAGGCGCCGCATGCGCTCGGGCGGCTGGAAGGAATCGCTGCGCGCATCCGCCCAGAACGCCTTGAACACTGCGTGCTCCGGCGCGCCGTGGATCAGTTCGCCCGGCTCCAGGAAGCGATACATCGCGCCCAGCGAGCGGACCCTGGTCGGCGACTCGCGCCGCAGGATGTGTTCCGGCCCAAGCTGCTGCGGATGCACCAGACCAGCCGCGCCGATCAGGTCACGCAACGCCACCAGCGTGTTGTCGTGGAACCGCTGCACCCGCAGCGCCTTGTCGGCAACATCCAGGTGTTTCCAGCGCGAAGGATCCTGGGTGGCCACGCCCGTCGGACACAGATCGTTGTGACAGCTCTGGGCCTGGATACAGCCCAGGGCAAACATGAAGCCGCGCCCGGAATTGCACCAGTCCGCGCCCAGCGCAATCGTGCGCGCAAGGTCGAACGCGCTGGTAATGCGGCCCGCAGCGCCGATCTTCACCTGCTCACGCAGGTCCAGTCCCACCAGCGTGTTGTGCACCAGCATCAGTGCTTCCTGCAGCGGCACTCCGACGTGATCAATGAACTCTGCCGGCGCCGCACCCGTGCCGCCCTCCGACCCGTCCACCACGATGAAATCCGGCAGCAGGCCGGTCTCGTGCATGGCCTTGGCGATGCCGAACCATTCCCACGGGTGACCGATCGCCAGCTTGAACCCCACCGGCTTTCCGCCTGACAGCTCACGCAGCCGGGCAACGAACTGCAGCAGCTCCACCGGCGTCGAGAACGCCGAATGGCGCGCAGGCGACTCGCAGTCGATGCCGACCGGAATGCCGCGCGCCGCAGCGATCTCGGGCGTGACCTTTGCTCCCGGCAGCAGTCCACCCATGCCCGGCTTCGCGCCCTGTGAGAGCTTGAGTTCGATCATCTTCACCTGCGGATCGCAGGCATTGGCGATGAAGCGTTCCTCGTTGAAGCTGCCGAATTCGTCGCGGCAACCGAAGTACCCCGATCCGATTTCCCACACCAGGTCGCCGCCGTGCTCGCGGTGATAGCGCGAGATCGATCCCTCGCCGGTGTCGTGATAGAAGCCCCCGGTCCGCGCGCCCGCATTGAGGGCCAGGATGGCGTTGGCCGACAGCGAGCCGAAGCTCATCGCCGAAATATTGAACACGCTGGCCGAGTACGGCTGCTTGCTGTCAGCGCCGATCACAATGCGGAAATCGTGCGACTCGATCTCCACTGACGCCAGCGAATGGTTGATCCATTCGAAGTCCGATGCATATACATCGTGCTGGGTCCCGAACGGACGCACGTCGCTCACCGACTTCGCCCGCTGGTAAACCAGCGCCCGCTGTTGGCGCGAAAACGGCACTTCGGCGGTGTCGTCTTCAATCAGGTACTGACGCATCTCCGGGCCGATCGATTCCAGTCCGTAGCGGAAATGGGCCAACAGCGGATAGTTGCGCCTCAGGGTGCTGCGCCGCTGGGTCAGGTCCGCCAGCCCGACCACGGCCAGCGCGCCGAACCCGGCCACGCCCCACCACCACTGCGGCCAGGTCAGGGCCAGCACCGCCGATAACAGCGCCAACGCAATGCTTGCCCACCACGCGAAATAGCGGCTCATCAATGTCCCACACAGCGGATACGCCCCAAGTCTAACGCGGCATCCGTGGACGGAGTTTTGTCGTCGCCAGCTGCGATAATGGCAAGGCTATGGGCAACGGACTGTTCAACCTGATCGGCGGCATCGGCCTGTTCCTGCTGGGCATGCGCCTGATGACCGACGGGCTCACCGTATCGGCCGGCGGCGGCCTGCGCACCATTCTCTCGGGCGCAACCCGCAGCCGCGGGCGGGCGCTGTTCTCGGGCCTGATGATCACCACCGCAGTGCAGTCCTCCAGCGCGGTCATCTTCGCCACCATCGGCTTCGTCAACGCCGGGCTACTCAGCCTGGGCCAGGCGATTGGCCTGGTGTACGGCGCCAACCTCGGCACCACCCTGACCTCATGGCTGGTGGCGCTGGCCGGCTTCAACCTCAACCTGCGGGTCCTTGCCCTGCCGGCCATCGGCGTGGGCGCGATCGCATGGGCACTGTCGCGCAACTCGCGCTGGGGGGCACTGGGCCAGGCTGCGGCCGGATTCGGGCTGTTCTTTCTGGGTATCGACGTATTGCGCGAAGCTTTCGCCGGAATCGGTCCCGGATTCGCCCTGCACGAGCAGGTGCAGGACGGGCTGTTGAGCATGGCAACGTTTGTGCTGTCGGGGATGGTGATCACGCTGCTGACCCAGTCTTCCAGCGCCACCCTGGCGATCACCCTCACCGCGGCCGCCGGCGGGATGATGCCGATTGAAGCTGCCGCCGCCATGATCGTTGGTGCCAACGTGGGCACCACCTCCACCGCAATGCTGGCCGCCATCGGTGCCACCTCGCCTGCCAAGCGCGTGGCTGCCGCGCATGTCACCTTCAATGTGGTCACCGCCACAGTCGCCCTTTCCCTGCTGCCGGCCCTGCTTTGGGTGGCCCAGGCAATCGTCGGGCTGCTGGTGCACCAACCACACATCGCCTTGGCCCTGGCCGTGTTCCACACATTGACCAAACTGATTGGCGTCGGCGTGATGTGGCCGCTTACTCCCCGCTTCGTCACCCTTCTCGAACGCCGCTTCCGCAGCGCCGGGGAAGACCAGGCGCGAACCCGTCATCTGGATACCAACCTGCTGGTGACCCCCGCGCTGGCAATGGATGCACTGGGGATGGAGCTGCGGCGCATGGAGGCTCTGGCACTTGGATATTGCCGCTCGGCGCTGGAAGCACCGCGCGGGCGCGGGTCACAGCTGGAAGCCGGCAGGCGGGTGATCGAATCGCTGCAGACCGAGGTGGGGGAATACGCCGCGCGCATCCACGGCCAGCTCCACGACCCGGTGTTTGAGGCCCGCTTGCCGAGCGCATTGCGGGTATCCCAGTACCACATGAACCTGGCCGATCTGGCGCCGGAGCTGGCCCGGCTGCGCCCACACGCCCACCTGGAGGCGGATGAGGCGGCAGCCAGTCTGGATCGACTGCGCGAAACCGCCGCGCGCCTGCTGCAGGAGATCGGAGCCCCGTCTGCGGGATTGCAGCAGCGACCACCCGCCCCCCTGGCGGCTGAGTTCGAGGAGGTCTACCAGGACTTCAAGGCCGCGGTGCTGCGAGCCGGCTCCAGCGGCGATATCGCACCGCGACGCATGGTAGCGGTGCTGGAATACGGCAGCGTGCTGCGCCGCATTTGTGGACAGGGCGCGAAAGCCGCCCACCATCTGGACTTCTTCCTGGCAGAAAAGCCCAGCGCCGAAGTGCCGGACTGACCTGCAGTCGCATCCGTCCATCCGGACGGAGGACGGGTCAGACTTTTCCTACCCCGTGTCGGGAACCCCGCCGACTGTCTTACGGCTGCAGAAGGGCCACTCTGGCTGTGCCCCGGCAGCACGGTCATGCACTAGGCAACGGATGCCGCTCTGCAAAGGATTCTGGCCGCGACCATGAGCAAGTCGTCAGCTGGGCCGGGGCGCCCTCCTCACCGCATGGAGCCCGCCCGTGAATACGGCCACTCTGCAATTGGTCAAATCATATGGTGGCTGGCAGCTTCTGGACGCCGGCAGTCCTGTTTTCTGGTTTCCCGAACGGGCCAAGGGCCTGGAGATCGCCAAGATCATGGCCGATGCCAGGAGCCTGTACCACGGCCTGCCCGCCAGCGTTGAAGCGGAAGACGACGAAGGCAAGTTCGAAATCGTCGCCACTTTCGGCTGATTTGACCGGCCCGCTCAGGGTTTCGGGCTTTCCTCACGGGTCGCACTCAGGCACGCTAGTACGTTGCCGGCCCGGATGGCGAAACTGGTATACGCAAGGGACTTAAAATCCCTCGGTGGCGACACCATGCGGGTTCGACCCCCGCTCCGGGCACCAGCCAATACAGAACGCGCGATCCGAAGAACGCACGATCCAATCGCAGCACGCAAAAAGGCCCGCCAAAGCGGGCCTTCTGCTTTTCAATATGGAGGCCTGGGTCGGAATCGAACCGGCGTACGCGGATTTGCAGTCCGCTGCATGACCACTCTGCCACCAGGCCGGTGACACTGCGCCATGAGGCTGGCGCAGCTTGGCGCCAATTTCAAGCGCCTGACGCAACGAAACCCCGCGTACGGGGTTTCGAGGGATCAAATCTGGAGCGGGAAACGAGACTCGAACTCGCGACCTCAACCTTGGCAAGGTTGCGCTCTACCAACTGAGCTATTCCCGCGTTGAGCCGTTTATTTTACGGGTTCAGAAAAGTATGTCAACCATTTCCATCCGGTCCGCGCAGCACCGGCCACGCCGCACGCAGGTACATCAAACCGGACCACAGGGTCAGCACCGCGGCGCCCGCCAGCATCCAGTCGCCAGCAACGAACACCACGTCGTTCCACCACGGCTTGAGCGCCTCGGGGCGGCTCTGCGGGGTGACCGCATACAGCAGGCACAGGATGGCCACCATCTGCACCACGGTCTTGATCTTGCCGATCATCGCCACCCGCACGGTAGCGCGCTGGCCCAGTTCGGCCATCCACTCGCGCAGTGCCGAAACCGCAATCTCGCGGCCGACGATCACCGCCGCCCAGAAGGCCATCCACGGAGTGGGATGCGCCTGCACGATCAGGAACAGCGCCACCGCCACCATCAGCTTGTCGGCCACTGGATCGAGGAATGCCCCGAAGGCGGAAAACTGGTTGTAGCGACGCGCTATCCAGCCGTCCAGCCAATCGGTGATCGCCGCGACGGCAAAGATCGCCGCGGCAGCCAGGTTGGTCCAGCTGAAGGGCAGATAGAAGACCAGCACCAGCAGCGGGATCATCAGCATCCGCAGCAGGGTCAGCCAGGTGGGGATAGTCAGTTTCATTTGCACGCCGCCATTCTACGGGGTGGGCAGTGGAGTTGCTGCGACGAAGTGCGGATCAGGATCCATCAGGCGAGTCGATCCCGTGCAGGCTGGCATGGATGCGCTTGGCCAGGGCTTTGCTGATCCCTTCCACTTGGGCGATCTCCTCCACGCCCGCGGCGCGCAGACCAATCAGTCCACCGAAGTGGCGCAGCAGATTCCCGCGCCGCCGTGGACCGATGCCGGGGATGTCCTCCAGCCGACTGACGCTGCGCGCCTTCTGGCGACGGCCACGATGGCCGGTGATGGCAAACCGGTGCGCTTCGTCGCGGACCTGCTGGATGAGCTGCAGGCCGGGCGCGGCGGGGCCCGGCTGCAACTCGCGCCCGTCCGGCAGCAGCAGCGTTTCGTGGCCCGCGCGCCGTTCCACGCCCTTGGCCACGCCTACTACGATCACGTCGGCCACACCCAGCTCGGCCAGCACGTCATTCGCCTGGCGGACCTGGCCCGCGCCGCCGTCGATCAGCAGCACATCGGGCACTACCCCGCCCGCTTCGGCGGCGCGGCGGAAGCGGCGCATCAGGGCCTGGCCCATGGCCGCGTAGTCGTCGCCCGGAATCACTCCGGTGATGTTGTAGCGGCGGTATTGTCCACGCACCGGCCCTTCGCCATCGAACACAACGCACGAGGCCACCGTAGCCTCGCCCATGGTGTGGCTGATATCGAAGCATTCGATCCGCTGCGGGGGCTGATCCATGCCCAGCAGCTCCCGCAGCCCTTCCAGCCGCGCCTGCTGGGCGGACTGGCTGTCCACCCGCACGGCCAGCGACAGCTCGGCGTTGCGCCGGGCCAGATCCAGATAGCCTGCGCGGTCGCCGCGGACACTGGAGCGGATACGCACCCGGCGCCCGGCGGATTCCGAGAACGCCTGCTCCAGCAGCTCGCTGTCTTCGATCGGGCGATCCAGCACGATCTCGGGCGGCGGTGGCTGTGCGGCGTAGTACTGCGACACGAACGCGGACAGCACTTCGGCCGGATCCTCGCTGCCGCGGGTCTGCGGGTAGAACGCGCGCGTGCCCAGGTTGCGCCCGTCCCGGAACGCCAGCAGCAGCACGCAGGCCTCGCTGCCGCGCATGGCGCAGGCCAGCACATCCAGATCCGCCACGTTTCCGTCCACATACTGGCGCGACTGCAAGCTGCGGATCGCCGCAACCTGGTCGCGCAGGCGGGCGGCCAGTTCGAAGTCCAGATCAACGCTGGCGCGCTCCATCGCCGCGCCCAGCTCATCGGTCAGCTCGTCGCTGCGCCCGTCCAGAAACAGGGTGACCCGGTGCACCGCATCCGCGTACTCGTGCTCCGTCACCAGGCCCACGCAGGGCGCAGTGCAGCGGCCGATCTGGTACTGCAGGCACGGCCTGGAGCGGTTGCGGAATACGCTGTCCTCGCAGCTGCGCAGGCGGAACAGCTTGTGCATCAGGTTCAGCGTGTCGCGCACCGTGCCCGCGTTGGGATAGGGGCCGAAATAGCGGCCCTGCGTGCTGCGAGGGCCGCGATGGAACGCAAGTCGCGGCCATTCGTCACCGGTCAGCAATACGTAGGGATAGCTCTTGTCGTCTCGCAGCATCACGTTGTAACGCGGCTTGAGCGACTTGATCAGCTGGTTCTCGAGCAGCAGCGCTTCGATCTCGGTGCGGGTGACCGTGACCTCCATGCTCGCCACCTGGGCCAGCATCGCCATGATCCGCGCCGACTTGGGCGAGGCGCTGAAATAGCTGGCCACCCGCTTGCGAAGCGATCCGGCCTTGCCCACGTACAGCACCCCGCCCTCCGCGGCGAGCATCCGGTACACCCCGGGCGCGTTGGGCAGGCCAGCTACATAGGCCTTGCCGTCGAAAGCTTCCGGTGATGGTCCGGACACGCTGTCCCTGCCCGGGCTCATTCGCCGAGGGGGATGTGATGCAGATCCCCGGTGGAAGTGTCCAGACGCAGCACGGCGTGTGCATCGGTGTCGGCAATCCAGATCACTCCGGACCCCACCGCCAGCCCGGCCGGGCCGTGCAGCGGACGCGGCAGGGCAAAGGTGGACACCTCGCCGCCGCCAAGGCGCAGGCAGCGCAGAAGATCATTGCCCGAATCCGCGATCCACAGCCGCGGCGAATCGGGATCCAGGGCAATCGCCTGGGGCTGCTGCAACAGGACCTCACTGCGCCGACCGTCCTGGCTGCCGAATTCCCATGCGCTGCGGCCAATCATGGTCTGCACCTGGCCGCTGCGCGCGTTGACGCTGCGCACCGCCGAGCCAGCCGCATCGCACACGTACACCGTCTGCTGCACGGCCGCGAGCGCAGCGGGTTCGGCGAACGCGGCTTCGGCCCCTGCGCCGTCCGTCACCTCCAGCCGACCGGAGCCCGCCAGAGAGCGCAGCGAATGGTCGCCCAGTCCATAAGCCCACACCCGGTTATCGCCGCTGGTGCACACGTAAAGGGAGCCGGCCGCCAGGGCCACGCCGGTGGGCCGGTCCATGACAATGTCACGCGGATTGGCCACGGTGCCGTCGGCCGGCGTCCCGGGGCGGCCCGCGCCGAGCACGGTATCGATATCACCGGTGCGCAGCTGCACCCGGCGCACCGCGTGGTTGCCCGCGTCGGCCACGTACAGCAGGTCGCGCTCCACCGCGATGCCCTGCGGCTGGTTGAACGCGGCCAGCTCCATCGGGCCGTCGATGAAGCCCACGCCGCCGCTGCCGAACTGGCGCAGGATGCGTCCGCTGTGGTCGCACTCCAGCACCCGGTGGTGGGCACTGTCGGCCACGTAGAGATAATTGCCGGCCAGGGCCAGGCCCATGGGAAAGCGCAGCGGCAACGCCGGCTCGCCGCCGCGCCGCAGCTCGATCGGTTCCGGGTTGATCGACTGCGGCACCCGCGCGCGCACCAGATCCGCCACCTGGGCATCCAGCTCGCGCAGCGGGCCATCGCCAACCACCCGGCCACAGACCACGCCGCTGCCGTCGATCAGAACCACCGTCGGCCAGGCCTGCACATCGTAGTGCTGCCACAGGGTCCAGTTGGGATCGTGCCCCAGCGGAAACTCGAAGCCATATCTGCGCAGCCGCTTGGCCACCCGGCGTCCGTCGCGCTCGTGCTCGAAGCGCGGCACGTGCACGGCCACCACGTTGAGCCCCTCACGATGGCGCCCACGCAGCGTCACCAGGTCTTTCAGCCGCTGGATGGACCACGCAGAGCCTGCGTTGACGAATGCCAACGCGCACACCTTCCCGCGCAGCTGCGACATGCGCAGCGGCCCGGCAAGGTTGAGCCATTCAATGGAGTCCGGAAACTCGGGAGCGACCTGTGCATCCATGGGAAACGGGTCGAAACGGGCGACGCCAGATTATGCGTCAATACCGGAGCGAAGGCGTGCAGTGGCCGCTTCGGCTACCGCGTCCACCATCCGCCAGACATGCTCGAAGTCCTCGCGCCCGCCGGTGTATGGATCCGGGATCGCCCCTTCATCCACATCCGTGTGGACGCCGGCCCATCGGGTGAGCAGCTCGATCCGCCCGCTGGCATCGGGCGGCCTGCGAGCCTGCACATCGGCAAGGTTCTGCAGGTCGGCGCAGAGGATCCAGTCAAAGCGCTGGAAATCGTCGTCGTGGAGCTGGCGCGCCCGCTGGCCGGAAATGTCCACGCCATGCCGGGCTGCGGTGGCGATTGCGCGGCTGTCGGGCGGCTTGCCCACGTGCCAGTCACTGGTGCCTGCCGAATCCACGCGCACGTGGCCCAGGCCCGTCTCGTCCAGACGGGCGCGCAGCGCGCCTTCGGCCAGGGGCGACCGGCAGATGTTGCCCAGGCATACAACCAGCAGGCTCTTGGGTCGGGTCATTGCGATTGCTCCACGCGCTTGCGTGCGCGCTCCAGGTCAGCGGGCGTATCCACCCCCGGGGGGAAGGATTCGGGCGTAATGCCAACCGCAATGCGATATCCGGCTTCCAGCACCCGCAGCTGCTCCAGCGCTTCCAGCTTCTCCAGCCGGCCCGGCGCCATTGCAGCAAACGCACGCAGGAATCCGGCGCGATAGGCGTAGATGCCGATGTGGCGCAGCCACGGCCCGCCGGCAGGCAGCCGGCTGCGATCGCTGGCAAAGGCGTCGCGCGCCCACGGCAGCGGCGCGCGGCTGAAGTACATGGCATCCCCATTGGCGGCGCGCACCAGCTTCACGGCGTTCGGATCGAACAGTGCTTCCGCGCTTTCAACCGGGACAGCCAGGGTCGCCATCGGAGCGCCGGACTCCACCAGGATGCCGGCAACGGACCGGATGCCGGCGGCCGGGGCGAAGGGTTCGTCACCCTGCAGGTTCACCACCACCACGTCATCGCTCCATCCGGCGATGTCGGCGCATTCGGCCAGGCGATCGGTGCCGGACTGATGGCTGCTGGCCGTCATGGCGACGCGCGCGCCGCTGCCCTCCAGCACCGCGCCAATGCGCGCATCATCGGCCGCCACCCAGACCTCTCGTGCGCCGGCCGCCAGTGCGCGGCGGGCGACGTGCAGGATCATCGGTTCACCGGCAATCAGCTGAAGGGGCTTTCCCGGCAGGCGCGTGGAAGCGAAGCGCGCGGGAATGGCGACGACGAAATCGGGCGTTGTGGTCATGGTGTTGTGCCCGCCAGCCGGTCGAGAAGGGCGATCCAGAACGCCTCCGGCAGCTCGGCGCTGATGGGGACGCTGTACTGGCGATCGGCGGCGAAGGCGCGGCATTTGACCGCGTCCTTCTCGGTCATCAGCACCGGCAGATCGCTACCGAACTGCAGGTCGGCGGCGGTGTAGCGATGGTGGTCAGGAAACGCATGCGGCACCACGCCGATCCCCTGCCCGCGCAGGGTGGTGAAGAAGCGCTCCGGATCGCCAATGCCGGCCACGGCATGCACCCGGCTGTTGACGAACATGGCCAGCGGCAGCGGGCGCCCGCCCTGCAACGGCTGGACCCGGCTGGTCTGCAGGCGCATCGGCCATTCGCCGAAACCCGGCTCGCCCGTGCCTTCCCTGCCGCCGTTGACCACGCGAAAGTCGGAACTGCCGCTGCGCTCGGCGCGCTCACGCAGCGGGCCGGCGGGAATCAGGCGGCCATTGCCGTAGCGGCGGCGGCCATCGATCACTTCTATCTCGATATCGCGGTGCAGGCGGTAATGCTGCAGGCCGTCATCGCATACCACCACGTTGCAGCCGGCTTCGGCCAGGGCGCGGGCGGCGGCCACGCGGTCGCGGTCCACGCGCACCTTTGCCCCGGTACGAAACGCGATCAGCACGGGCTCGTCACCGCCCAGGCGCGGATCTGTATCCGCTTTGACCCAGCGCGCGGACTTCTGGTCCTCACGACCGTATCCACGGCTGGCCACGCCCGGCGTATAACCCGCGGCGCGCAGGCGCTCCACCAGGGCGATGGCCAGCGGAGTCTTGCCGCTGCCACCGGCGATGAGGTTGCCGACCACGATGACCGGCACGTTGATACCGGCGCTGCGGCGCAGGCGCTTGTCGTAGAGCCAGCGCCGGGTGGAGACGGCGCAGGCGTAGACCTTGGACAGGGCCCGGGCGGCGACCGGGACGCGGGCGCCGTCGAACCACCAGGCAGGGGGCTTACGCGCCATCGCGGAACTGCATGTTGTGCAGGTGGGCGTAGAGGCCTCCCTGGGCGAGCAGCTCGGCGTGGGTGCCCTGCTCCACCAGCCGGCCGTGATCGAGCACCAGCACCTGGTCGGCGTGTTCGATGGTGGACAGCCGATGGGCGATCACCAGGGTGGTCCGGTCCGGCATCAAGCGGTTGAGCGCGTCCTGCACCAGCCGCTCGGACTCGGTATCCAGCGCCGCCGTGGCCTCGTCCAGGATCAGGATCGGGGCGTCGCGCAGGATCGCGCGGGCAATTGCCAAGCGCTGCCGCTGGCCGCCGGACAGCAGCGACCCGTTCTCACCGATCGGCGTATCCATGCCCTGCGGCAGGCGCTCGATGAACTCCAGCGCATTGGCATCGCGCGCCGCCTGCTCCAGCGCCTTCGCATCTGCTTCGGCGGCATAGGCGATGTTCGCGGCCACGGTGTCGTCAAACAGCATCACCCGCTGCCCCACAAGGGCAATCTGGCGACGCAGATCGGCCAGGCGGTAGTCATCCAGCGGCACGCCATCCAGCGTGATCCGGCCGCCGCTGGGCTCATAGAAGCGCGGCACCAAGCGCACCAGGCTGGTCTTGCCGCTGCCCGAGCGACCGACGATGGCGGTCACCGTACCGGGCTTGGCGGTAAAGCTGATCCCCTCAAGGGCCATGCCCGGCGTGTCATCGCCTTCGCGGCTGTAGCGCAGATCGACGTTCCTGAACTCCAGCTCGCCGCGGGCGCGGTTGAGCGTGGCCTTGCCCGTGTCGCGCTCTTCTTCCGTGTCCAGCACCTGGAACAGGCGCTCGGCCGCAGCAACGCCGCGCCCGATGACGCTTTGCACGTTGGTGATCCGGCGCAGCGACGGAATGATCCCCATCATCGCGGTCATCAGCTTCACGAACTCACCAGGATTGAGCTCTCCCACCAGCGCCTCGCGAGTGGCCACCCAAACAATCCCGGCCAGTGCGATCGCAGCCAGGATCTGGACCATCGCCGAAGCGATTGCGCGGGTGGTCTCGACCTTCATGTTCAGGCGCAGGATGCGGTTGGCCAGGCCGGAATAGCGGCTGCGCTCGAACTGCTGGGCGCCGTAGACCTTGACGTCCTGCTGCGCGGCCAGCGACTGCTCGGCCGCCTGGGCCAGGTCGCCCATGCCGGTCTGGATGCCCCCGCTGATGCGCCGGTAGCGCTTGCCCACCACCCACACCAGCACCCCGATCAGCGGCGCGATCACGATCATCGCCAGGGTCACCTTGACGCTGGTGAGGAACATGATCACCAGCAGCAGCAGGATGGTCAGGCCATCGGCCACGATCACCTTGAGTGCGTCCGCGCTGGCCTGGGTGACCTGCTCGGTATCGAAGTTCAGGCGGCTGACCATCACCGGCACGGACTCGCGGTCGAAACTGGCGCTGGGCAGGCGCAGGTACTTGGCCAGCACCAGCTCGCGCAGGTCGCGCACCACGCTGCGGCCGGCGCGGGCCATGCCGTAGTCGGTGGCGAAGGTGGCGATGCCGCGCATCACAAACAGCCCGACGATTGCCAACGGCAACAGGACCGCCATGCGTGGCTGCGGATCCACAAAGCCGTCGTTGACCAGCGGGTCCATCAGCTGCACGAAGGCAGCGCCAGCGATGGCCTCGATGATCATGCCGACCAGCGCCACCAGCAGCAGCGGCCAGTAGCGCCAGGCGTAACCCAGCAGGCGCTTGTAGATCGGCCAGGCCGCCTGCTGCTCTTCCACCGCCTGTTCTTTCGCCTGCGCGCTCACGGCGCCACCGCCTGGTCGGGCGCGGTGGCGATCGACACCTGGCGAAAGCCGAGCTGGCCCAGTGCTTCCATCGCCGTCACCACAGCCTGGTGCGGAGTGCGGGCATCGGCCCGCAGCAGCACCGGACGCTGGCGATCGTCACCGGCGACTTCGATGATGGTGCGCTTGAGCGATTCCACATCGGTGCGCAGCGCCTCGTGTTCATCAATAAAGTAACGGCCCTCGGCGTTGACCAGCACGCTCAGCGCCTGGCTGGGCGCTTCGGTCTGGTCGCTGCTGGCGCTGGGCAGCTGCAGCTTGAGCACCGAGCTGGTATCGAAAGTGGTGGTGACCACGAAGAAAATGATCAGCACCAGGATCACGTCGATCAGCGGCACGAGGTTGATCTCGGGCTCGGACTCGGCACGGCGGTCGCGGATGCGCACGGTGGATCAGCTCCGTGCGGGAAGCGGGTTGGCGGGCGACGCCGCTTCAGCAGCCGTGGCGGCGGCGGCGCCGACCCGGCGTGAGCGCGGATCCATGACATCGAGCAGCAGGATGGCTTCTTTTTCCATCTGCACGATGTAGGTATCGATGCGGCTGCGGAACCAGCGGTGGAACATCAGCGCCGGGATTGCCACCACCATGCCCATGGCCGCGCACACCAGCGCCTTGCCGATGCCGCCGGCCAGCTGGCTGACATCGCCCACGCCGTATTCCATTGCCCCCAGGAACATCTGGATCATGCCCACCACAGTGCCGAACAGCCCCAGCAGCGGACCGGTGGAGGCAATCGTGGCCAGCCCGTCCAGATAACGCTCCATGCGATGCACCAGGTGCCGGCCGGTGTCCTCGATCCGCTCGCGGATCTCCTCGCGCGGGCGGTTGCGTACATCCAGCGCCGCTGCCAGCAGTTCGCCCAGCGGAGAATTGTTGCGCAGGGAATCGATATGGGCCGGATCCAGCCGCCCGCGCCCGGCCCAGCTGCGTACTTCCGCACCCAGCCCGGCCGGCATCACCGCCTGCCGCCGCAGCGCCCACAGGCGCTCGACCACGATCGCCAACCCCACCGCCGACAGCATCAGCAGCGGAATCATCGGCCAGCCGCCAGCCTTGACCAGTTCCAGCACGTCTATCCCCAGGGCCCCGCGGGCCTGATAAAACCGGCGAATAGGATAGCGTAGGGCGGCGGCCAGGCCGTTATCCGGCCGGGTAGGCTGGCCGCCGGCGGATTACCCCTCTTCCTCCGTGGCCGATGCTGCTGCCAAACGGTGATCCGCATCCCACAACCGGCGATGGACCAGCCGCCGCTGCTCTGCAGTCACGCCGCCTTCCGTCAGACGCAGGCGCAGGGCGCCCCCAGTGGCCGTGGACAGCACCTGGGCGCCGGCCTGCTGCCAGCGCTGCACCGCACCGCCGTCCGGATGCCCAAAGCGGTTGCCGTAGCCCGCCGATACCAGCGCATGGCTGGCGCCGGTGGCGGCAATAAACATGGGATCGGACGAGCCGCGGCTGCCGTGGTGGCCCATCAACACCAGATCAGCGCGGACGGATCCGGGATCGCGCCGGGTCATTTCGCGCTCGACTACGTGGCCGATGTCACCGGTCAGCAGCGCCACGCCGTGC
The DNA here is from genome assembly GCF_039548515.1 of Luteimonas qiangzhengi. Taxonomy (NCBI): domain Bacteria; kingdom Pseudomonadati; phylum Pseudomonadota; class Gammaproteobacteria; order Lysobacterales; family Lysobacteraceae; genus Luteimonas; species Luteimonas qiangzhengi. Next base: position 38,322 of record NZ_JBCLVE010000018.1, read on the forward strand.
ACGGTTTGCACCCGCAGCACGCAGCTGGCCTCGTTGCCCAGATAGGGGAAATGCATGGTCGGGTGCAGGAAGCTGAAGCGGACGCCGTCGGCTTCCCATACGGTTCCGGCCAGACAGGGCGCGGCCTCCACCGGCGACCCGTGCGGCGCAAACACCGCGCGGGTCGGGAAGCGGCGCATCACCGCGCCCAGGCCGCCGGCATGATCGGCATCGCCGTGACTGACAACGGCTCCGTCCAGCCTGCGCACGCCCAGCGCCAGCAGCGCCGGCACCACCACCCGCTCACCGGCGTCGTAGCCATCGGGGACGGCCGGACCCATGTCATACAGATAGGCGTGATTGGCGGTCCGCAGCAGCACCGACAGGCCCTGCCCCACGTCCAGCACCATCAGCTCGGCCTCGCCATGCAGGGGAAGCTCCCGATCGGGCCACAGCAGCGGCAGCCACAGCAGCGCCGCCAGCGGCTTGCCGGGCACACCGCGCGGCAGGAGCAGCCAGAACGCGCCAATCAGGGCCAGCGGCAGCGCAATCCAGCGGGCCTCGGGCAGCCACCACAGCGAAAACCGGCTGTCCGCCAGCCAGCCGAACAGGGGCCAAGACAGGTCAAAGCACCACGCAGCCAGTCGCCACGCCCAGCCGCCCAGCCCGGCGTGCAGCGCTTCAAGGCCCGTGCCCAGCAGAGACAGCGGCACCACCACCAGGCTCCACCAGGGAATGGCCACCAGGTTGGCCAGCGGCCCGGCCAGCGAAGCCTGGCCGAACAGCACCGCGGTCAAGGGCAGCAGCCCCAATGTGGCCACCCACTGCGCACCCAGGAAGCCCGGGACCAGACGCTGCTCGGCCACCTGCGGCAGGCACCACACCAGCCAGGCCACACCGGCAAAACTCAGCCAGAAGCCGGCCGTGAGCAGCGACAGCGGATCCACCAGCACGATCGCAGCCGCCGCCAGTGCCAACGAATCAGCCACCCGCAGCGAGCGCCGCGACAACCGTGCGACCACCACCACGCCAATCATCAATACCGTGCGCACGGTCGGCAGTTCCCAACCGGCAACCGCCGCGTACACCAGCGACCCCGCGAAAGCCACGATCGCCGCCGCCTGGGGTCGCGGCAACCAGCGGCCCAATCCGGGCAGCAGCTTCCAGATGCCCGCAGCCAGCAGCGCGAAGAACCCTGCCACCAGCCCCACGTGGAAGCCGGAGATCGCAATCAGGTGGGTCAGCCCCGTGGCCCGCAGCGCCTCCCAGTCCGCCTCCGCCAGCCTGCGCGTATCGCCCAGCGCCAGCGCCCGCACATAGCGCGATGATTCGCTGGTCACCGCATTGTCGATCCGCGTGGCCATTGCATCGCGCCAGGCGTCCATTCCGCGCGCATCGCCCAATCGCTCCACCGGGTCTTTGTCACGCACATAGCCGACGGCCGCGATGCGCCGGGACAGCGCCTGCTTTTCACCATCGAACCAGCCCGGATTGCGCAGCCCGCGTGGCGCCCGCACACGCGCCGTGAATCGCCAGCGGCCGCCAGGCTCGATCTCGTCGCGACGCGACACCTCATCGCCCCAGCCGTCGTACCAGGAGAGCCGCAGCGCCCTGCCCTGCAGGAACTTCGGATTTTCCGCGGACCGTTCCACCCGGAACATGAAGCGGGTGCGATCTGCATCGTGCTCGGGCAGTTGCACCACCCGCCCGGTGAGTTGCAGATCGGCGCGCTCGTGCTCCACCGGAAGCTGCAGCGCCAGCGCCCACGTCGCGTGCAGCCCACACCACATGAAGCCGGCCAGCAACGCCGCGGGCACCCGCAACGCCATCCGCCGGCCGAACAGCCACCCCGCCAATCCGGCCACAGCCCCGAGCCACATCCAGCCCGCTGTTGGCAACGCTGGCAGGCGCAGCGCCAGCGTCGCACCTGCCAACAGCGCCGCCACCAGCACCAGCGCGAACGGCGACTGCCTGCGAGGCGAGGACTTCATGCCCATCACAGATCCAGCGGGCTGCGTACCGCCAGTCCACCGCGGTTGAGCACATGGGTGTAGATCTGGGTGGTTGCCAGATCCTTGTGACCAAGCAGCTCCTGGATGGTGCGGATGTCGTAGCCCGACTCCAGAAGGTGGGTAGCAAAAGAATGGCGCAACGTGTGACAGGTAGCCGGCTTGATGATTCCCGCCCGCTGCCGCGCCGCACGCACCGAGCGCTGCAACACGCTGTCGTCCAGGTGGTGACGCCGCGTGACCCCGGTACGGGGATCAGTGGAGAGCCGCGGCGAGGGAAACAGATATTGCCAGCCAAATTCGACGGCAACGTTTGGATATTTCCGCTCCAGCGCAGCGGGCAGCCACACCGCACCAAACCCGGTTGCCAGATCAGCCTCGTGGATAATCCCCACCCGCTCGATCGCGGCCAGCAGCGGTTCACGCACGCTGTCAGGCAACGGCACCCGGCGGTCCTTGCCGCCCTTGCCGCTCCGGACCAGGATCTCCCGCCGCTCGAAATCTACGTCTTTTACCCGCAGCCGCAGGCACTCCATCAACCGCATCCCCGTGCCGTACAGCAGGGCCACCATCAGCCAGGCACGCTCATCCACCGCCGACAGCAGGCGCCGCACTTCCGTCTGCGACAGCACCACCGGCAGCCGTCGCGGCCGCTTGGCCCGAACAACCGAATCCATCCAGGGCAATTCGACCTGCAGCACGTCCCTGTACAGAAACAGCAGCGCCGCCAACGCCTGGTTCTGGGTGGAAGCGGCCACCCGCCCCCGCGTCGCCAGCCCGGTCAGAAACGCCTCGACGTGCCGCCCTTCCAGCTCCCTCGGGTGCCGCTTGCCGTTGGCCAGGATGAAGCGGCGAATCCAGCCCACGTAGGCCTGCTCGGTCCGCAGGCTGTAGTGGCGCACCCTCAGCCGGGCCCGCACCTGATCCAGTAGGCGGGGCTCGCCGGTTGCGGCACTCCCTTCCTGCCCCGTTACACCCTCTTTTCGGCCGCCTAAGCCCATAGCGCTTCCTTGCGCACCGGATAACGCTTTCAGACTAGTGCCAGGGAAAAGCTCAGACAGTCATCCAACCTGTTGAGCAGCGGTAGGATTTTTCCTATTGGACTGCCCCGCCACGCAGGTCATACTTGGGACTACGCTCCATTTCAGGGGGCGAATTGTTGTTAGGCCTCTTGGCTGCGGCTTCTGGCGCATTTCCACAACGAGAAATCCATGTTCCAAGCCCTCCTCCAACTGGCCTATATGGTGAGTGCCGCGTTAGTCCAAGACCTTGGAACAACTGCGGCCGTCCGAACAAACGTGTGTGAGCTGAGAGCCAACTCAAGTGCATTCTCAGGTCAGGTTGTGAGCATCGACGCGACCTACCGAAGCGACAGGCGACACTTCTCCTTGCTCACTGACAAGAGCTGTGGGCCCGTTCGCAACACCATTGAAGTGGGGACCAACAACTCACCTTCAGCGACATCACTTTGGTCACGGTGGGAGCATGAATGCCAGAAGCGCGGAGAGGGGTATTGCGTCGTAGAAGCGGAGGTGCGGGTTACCGGAGCGGTACGCCGCACTGGTGATGGCCTCTTCTTTGACGTCTCTGCTATGGAGCTTCACAGTTCACGTGGCCCGTTAGGGGAGGCCTAACAATGCGTTCAAGCCGAAGCCGCTTCGTTACGCAAATCACATGGCAGGTACAGCTCGCCATGTGCTTCGCTCCACTACGCGTCTCGGCTTAACTTAGGCGTTAGGCCGCAAGGAAGGGATCATGCAAGGACCGATTAAGAGCATCGTCGCGGGCGTTTTGTCAGGTATCGCTACGTATTTTGCATCAATCCAAGCACTGGGCTACACCAACGCATCCGTAATGCCGTCGTGGGTGTCACTGACCATTTGGGAGACCGTTGTCGTGCTGGGGCTTGGAGCGGCGCTTGTCGCGCTAATCGTCCAGATTGCGGCGCTCCTGGTGTTTCGAGCTCGCGCTTCATGGTCAATTGCTGCGTTTCTCGGTGCCGTATTCCTTGCAATGACCGTTTCGGGTCACCTCGCTTACGGCATCAAGACCCTGGTTGCAAACGCTGTGGGCGCAATGTTGGCATCGCTGGCCTATGGCAAGCTGCGGCCTAACAATTCATTCAAGCCGACGCCGCTTCGCGGCGCGGCTTAATTCTGGCGTTAGGGCCCATGACAAGATTACTCATAGCCGCAGCCCTTTTTCTGGTGAACGCTTCCGCCTTGGCCGCCACCGACTGCGACGCTGTCCGCAAGCTTGCTGTGGACGCGGCCGCTTACCGCGGCGAAGGGCTGACCGAAGAGCAGCTCCGCTACCCGTTGCCGCCTCGAGATCATTTCGCAGATGACCCGGAAAACCCCAAGAATGCTCAGCTCCAACTGATGCACCAGATCGTTGATGAGCTTTACCAGCATCAGGATCTAGATGGCGATTTATATGCGACGTTCAAGGCGGAGCAGTGCCGTCTCACTGCGGTAACGTCTGCGATGCCCTCGGACCTCTCTTTGGCAGTCCCGCAGCTCAAGGCTTGCGGCCTCCTAGAAGGGCGCAAGAGACCACAATGCGCAGCCGAGGCCGCTGATCCCGCGGTTTCCCGCACTGGGCCCTAACTATGCGTTCAAGCCGACACCGCTTCGTTACGCAAACCACATGGCAGGAACAGCTTGCCATGTGCTTTGCTCCACTGCGCGGCGCGGCTTAACTTAGGCGTTAGGCCGCTTATGACGTTTCTCGCCACATTGATAGTGATCCTTCTGCAGGTCTCGGGTGGCGCTACCGCTCTAGACAAAGGCTGCCCAGTACTTCCGATGGATTCCCATATGAGATGGGACTATGGGAAAGCTGGAGATATCGGTGTCTGCTATGCAATCGAGATGCCATCTGGTGAGAAGGCATTTGGGATTTACCTTGGCGAAAGTCCCAGGCTGGAGCCGTCGGCTGATAAGGCTCTAGGCCAAGGGATGGTCGGTGGGCACCACGTAACCTGGTACGAACTTTCCGAACACTACTTCTTTCGTGAGCCGCCAAGCTTCTCGCAAGAGACTTTGATTGAGATAGATCACGCAGGTCGATACGCACATGTGTGGGTGACCGCAGCATCATCTGGCCAGTTCGCTCGCCGGCTCTCAGTTCTTGAGAAAATTGAGATTCGGTGACGCAGGCGCGGCCTAACGATTCATTCAAGCCGACGCCGCGTCGCGGCGCGGCTTAATTCTGGTGTTAGGCGGCCATCATGGAATTTCTCGTTCCCGTAGCTCTTGTCGCCGCAGTCCTGGCGGCTCTCATGACCTATCGAAGACTTGTGGCCAACGGAACCACAAGGCAACGGAACGCAGGACTGGTTGAACGGCAGGAAGCAATCCAGTCCGCGATCGACACGCTTGGATCCACTCTCAAGAACAGCAGCATCACGATTCAAGAGGGCGACGACGCTATGCGGATCGCACGCGATGCACTTCAACAACTGGACGCTCAAGGAGACCTTTCAGAACTAATCGCTGACAATGAGCAGTTCTTCAAGGAGTGGCGGGCATCGCGGGTGTCCGCCTAACAATGCGTTCAAGCCGAACCCGCTTCGTTACGCGGCCCAGGCGGCAGATTAAGCTTGCCACCTGGTCCACTCCACTGCGCGGGTCGGCTTAACTTAGGTGTTAGGCGGCAATCATGAAACGTCGTTGCCCACAGTGTAAGGCCGAGACTATATCGGTATACCAGCTTGCACTATTCCGACGCCCCAGGTGCCCGTCGTGCGGCTGGCGCGTCGGCTTCAAGCTAACCTTTGAGTTGGCATTTCATTTCTTTACAAACATGCCAATCGCGCTACTTGCGCTCTTCCTTGTACTCACTCGTGGCGTCACAATCGGGATTGTCTCGGGGTTCGTAGTCCTCTCATCATTGGCATACTTGGCAGCCAAGATTGGGCCATTGGACGTCAGGGGATTGCGGCAGCGCCCCGCCGATCTATAGGGTAGGTGGCGTGTCTGGCTTGGTTAGTTTGCCGCCTAACAGTTCATTCAAGCCGAACCCGCTTCGCGGGTCGGCTTAATTCAGGTGTTAGGCCGCTCACATGGGGCGCGGTGAATTCATGAAATGTCTCAGGACGACGCTGATCGCCGGAATCATTGCTGCCGCGTTCGTGATGTCCAGTGGAGTGGTTTCAGCACTTGCCGGCGAGCCGGTAGCACGCACTACGACCCTTTGTCAGCTTGGGTGTAATGACCCAGCGGTTTCTGCTCAGGTCAGGCCGCTAAAGCATAAGCTTCAGCGGGTGTCTTCATGCCCAGCGCCTGATGCGGGCGCCGGAAGTTGTAGAACTGGATCCAGTCACTGAGCACGCGCATCGCGTGCTGCTGCGTCTCGAAGCGGTGGCGGTGCGCGCATTGCTCCTTCAGGGTGCGGATGAGCCGCTCCACCATCCCGTTCTGCTGCGGGCAGTGCGGGGTGATGAACTCCTGCTTCAGGCCATAGCTGCGCACCAGGCGTGTGTAGTGGCGGCTGGTGAAGACCAGTCCATTGTCCGAACGCAACAGGAAAGGGGCAGGGACCCGCCCCAGCGAGCCGTAGCGAGTGATCAGGGCCTGTTCCAGGGCCGCGGCCGCCGTGCTCGCCTTGCCGCTGCGGGAGAGCTGCCAGCCCAGCAGCTGGCGGGTATGGCAGTCGACCACCAGGGCCAGTGTCAGCCATCCGTCCCGGCCGCCCCAGATGCGGCACAGGTCGGTCGCCCAACGCTCATCGGGTGCGCTCGCCACGGACGGCAAGGCCTGGATCCGCGGGCGCTGGCCGACCGCGCGCTTGCGAACCTGCCAGCCCTTGAGCTGGAAGATCCGCTGCACGGTGTTCTTGTTCATCCCCAACAGTCCGGCCACCGTGCGATATCCGAACGATGGCTCCTCTTCGATCAGCTGCTTGATCAGCTCTGCCAGTTCCGGCCGCACCTTCGGCGGCGCCTTGGTCGGCCGGTAGTACACCGTCCGGCGGGGCACCCCGAACCAGCGGCAGAGCTTGCTGATCGAAACCTCAAAACCGTCGTTCTTCAGTCCCTGCCGGATCGAGCTGATCAACTCTCGTCCTTGCCCAACAGGGACTGCAATTTTTTTCGCGCGCGCAGCTCCAGCATGGCCTCGCCGTAGGCTTCCTGCAGATCCTTGAGCTGGCGCTCGTACTGCTCGCGCACATCCTCCGGCTTGGCCCGCAGGGCGTTCTCCATGCCCGCTTTGCCGTATTCCATCCAATCCTCGATCTCGGATGGCGCCAGATCGAACTGACGGCTCGCCTCCGAAACAGTGGTCTTTCCCTGGATGATCTCCAGCACCAGCGCCGACTTGCGCCGCGCCGTCCAACGCTTGATCTCTTCTTCCATCATCACGCTCATGGGTGTCTCCTTCGCAAAATAACACCTGAGCAGGAAATTACTGGGTCATTACATGGGTCGCTTGCTGATCTGCCTGGCTCTGCTATTTCCTTCCAGGCCGTGGCTTCCACAGACTTACATCACGGCGTCACGCTGTCAGATCCAGCATGCCCAAACTCGGGGCTACGATTGGGCTCTCCATCAGACTCGGCAGACCAAAGCGTGGCCCTTTTCCTGCGCGCACTGACGACTCAGGCGCCCCACCTCACATGGCGCTCCATCAGTGGCATATTTACCGGCACTATAAGCGTTGCCCCATCAGGCGAGCGCCGCTTTGTTCCCATTGGCGTGCAAGACTTCCAGGAGGTAGCTGATGAGCCGTAGTGGCCGCGGCCTAACAAGTCGTTTAAGCCGAAGCCGCTTCGTTACGCAAACCACATGGCAGGTAGAGCTTGCCATGTGCTTCGCTCCACTACGCGTCTCGGCTTAACTCTGGTGTTAGGCATCATGGGCAAGGCAGTCGTAGTTGTAGGCACAGGATTTAACAATGCGGACGGGCGCAGTCGGGCAGATCTGATCCGCAGGTACTGCAAGCCCGGGACTCCTCTCCACTTGGAGAGAGAGCCAAACAATCCGCATGATGCAAACGCAGTTGCAGTGTTGGTGGAGGCACCCCGGATTCTGGGCCTGTTCGGCGGCGGCCGGGTGCAGATCGGCTACCTTCGCGAGGGCACGGCTCGCTCTGTAGCTAAACGTCTCGATGCGGGCAAAGGCGTCACAGGTCGCGTCACTACCATGTATGCGCCACCGGGACGCGAACATCCACGGGTTAGCGCGGAACTCACAAATAATGACGCCTAACAATGCGTTCAAGCCGAAGCCGCTTCGTTCCGCAAAGCACATGGCAGGTACAGCTTGCCATGTGCTTCGCTCCACTACGCGTCTCGGCTTAACTTAGGTGTTAGCTTTCACGGCGAACATTTCGGGGGAACATGGACAATTACCAGAACCCAAAGCCCGGTAAGACGTACATAAGCCCTGCACTGCCGGCCTTCGGCGACAAGACACGTCTGGTGCGCATTGCCTCGAAAGTTCTACCATCTGCCGATGGCTATGACTATGCCAAGGAGCGCGATGAAGTCGTCCTACGAAAGAAGCCGGACGCGGCAACTCACATCACGGCAAAATTCCTAGAAGACACTAGGGGCGTATTCGTTCTCACGGTGCAGAAATTCACGACGGAAACTGGAATGCCATACGGATCCGGCTTCTCATTCGTGGGTGCCGAGATCGGTCGATTCTGCGAATTCCTGGCAAATATTCACTCCGTTGACTTTACCCATGGTGGGTCGATAAACATTTCCGATGCGGAGTTGCGAAGAATTGCGCTTACCTCACATCAAGCCAAGGAGTTGGTCACAGATAACGAAGAGCTTATAGCCGAGGCTTTGCGTAACTCTGTGACCAAGAGCGACGTTGTGGCGCTCGGATATCGCAAGCGCCAACTTGAGGTTTTTGCAAAGCTTCTCGCCGACGACAGCTACTTTGATGATCTAAAGCAGAAAAAGAAATGCAAAGACGAGGCCTTGTGGCAGCAATTCTTCGAGAAGAATCCGTGGATATTTGGCTACGGGCTTAGCTACATCTACTCCTCAGGACTAGATGAGAAGAAGCTTGAGCAGGTCGTTCGCGGCTATCGGATCGGACAACCTGGGAAGCGCGTCGATGCGCTTTTGAGAACGAAGGCGATTGCCTCGACGTTATGCTTCGTCGAAATTAAGACTCACAAGACGAAACTCCTGGGATCGGCTGCGTATCGAGCCGGCTGCTGGCCGCCCTCGGAACAGCTCTCCGGCGCAGTAGCGCAGGTACAAGGCACGGTTTCCTACGCAAGCGAATCCATCTCTGGCAAGCTGCAACTCACCGACAAAGAGGGCTTCCCAACTGCAGAGGAAGCATTCAACTTCTCGCCAAAGTCCTTTGTTGTCGTTGGAAGCCTAGACGAATTTGTAGGAGACCATGGAGTGAGCGAAGCGCAGCTCAGGTCCTTTGAACTCTATCGCCGCAACCTGCATCAACCCGAAGTGATTACGTTTGATGAGCTTTATGAGCGCGCAAGGCATATCGTCAGCGCAAGTGAAAGCTAACAAATCGTTCAAGCCGACGCCGCTTCGCGGCGCGGCTTAACTCTGGCGTTAGGTTTCGTAATCGTGACTTCATCATAAGGGGGAAGGAAATGAGGCTCGTACTGTTATCCGTTGTGTGCGGTGCACTATTGCTCTCTGGCTGCGCTACTCAGAAGGAGTTGCTCGTGACAAGTGCGAGCCGCGCCGATGGCGTGGTCACACTTTCATATGAGAGCAACGAGTTTGAGAGGGCTTCGTACGAGGCGCAAAAGGCTCAGGAAATGGCGGAGCAACGTTGCAAAGTCTGGGGCTACTCTGGCGCTGACTCTTTTGGCTCTGCCAAGACCACGTGCACCTCCCGCAGGGGGTTCGGCAATTGCGGCGCTAGGCGGGTTGACATCCAGTATCAGTGCACTGGCAGTCCCAGCGGCCAATAGCCTGAAACCTAACAAGTCATTCAAGCCGATGCCGCTTCGCGGCACGGCTTAATTCTGGTGTTAGGCCGCTGGGGAGTTCATGGCCAGTCCAACCAACAAGCTTCTGGTACTCGGCGCTGCCCTTAGCGGGCTCGCCGCGCTGATGCATCTTGCGTGTCTGGTAGTAGGCGCTCCGCTCTTTCGGCTCTTGGGCGCCGGAGAGCAGATGGCGCAGCTGTACTTGGCCGGCCACTGGTATCCCACCGCCGTTACCCTGGTCATTGCCGGCGTTCTTGCTGCGTGGAGTGCTTACGCCCTGTCCGGAGCCGGCGTGATTCGCAAGCTGCCGTTGCGCCGTACCGCCCTCTGCGCAATTACCGCCATCTACATTGTCCGGGGCGTCGCGTTCGCGCCGGTCATGGCGTACTTCCCGGGAAACAGCATGACGTTCTGGGTCGTAAGCTCTGCAATCTGCCTGCTGATCGGCATCGTCCACCTTGTGGGGCTTCGGCAGTCTTGGGGCAGGCTGTCGGGCGGGGCGGCCTAACAATGCGTTCAAGCCGAAGCCGCTTCGTTACGCAAACCACATGGCAGGTACAGCTTGCCATGTGCTTTTCTCCACTACGCGCCTCGGCTTAACTTAGGCGTTAGGCGGCAATGGATGATCCCCTCAAGCTGTTGGAAGAGCTGGAGCTAATCCTGCTGAGTCCGTCGGGACGCAATGACAAGACCGTTCTTACCAAGCTCATCTCCGATGAGTTCACCGAGGTCGGCGCTAGCGGGGCAACTTTCGGAAAGCGCGAGGTGCTAGCTGCCTTGCCCATCCAGGCCGGTGTCACGTTCAGAGCGGACGATCTACAGGTCAAGCTGCTCTCCCCCACTGTCGGCTTAGTCACTTACGTTGTAACCAAGCGCTCTGGCGCCCAATCTACAACTTCCAGGCGTTGTTCCATCTGGCAGCTCACCCAGGAGCAGTGGCAATTGGTCTACCACCAAGGCACCGCGACGTAGACGCTCTGTTGCCGCCTAACAGTTCGTTCAAGCCGACCCCGCTTCGCCGCTTCTCTTGAGTTGACGGGTGCTGGTACGCTTCCGGCCATCAAACGTCGCCGCTGCGGGGCGGCTTAACTCAAGGTGTTAGGCGCGTCGATTGCGCCCTGGAGATGACAGATGTGGATGACTCAGAAGCTGATCGGCTTGATTCTCGTCTTGGCGGGACTAGGCGGCGTCGTTGGCGTCGTTTCTCGATTTACACATCCCAATCATCCCGGCATCGTCGATGCCGTCGCTCTAGGTCCTGGAACGCTAGCTATGCAGTTGCTCTTGGGAGTCGGTGTCGCGCTAGCCGGTCTTTGGCTTGTCTTCGTAAAAAGCAACCGTACACGTCGGCTGGCCTCCGGCGAGCGCGCCTAACAATGCGTTCAAGCCGAAGCCGCTTCGTTCCACCAACCACATGGCAGATAGAGCTTGCCATGTGGTTGGCTCCACTGCGCGCCTCGGCTTAACTTGGGTGTTAGGCGCCAATGACACGACAACAGGCCATTGAAGCAATTCGAGCATCAGTCGCTCAGGGCACGGGCACTCCAATCGTCGAGCCTGATAGAGACGCTGCTGTGATCAAACTCGCACAGGAGCT
>NZ_JBCLVE010000019.1:0-45223 GCF_039548515.1 Luteimonas qiangzhengi
CCCCCCCCCCCCCCCCCCCCCCCCCCCCCCCCCCCCCCCCCCCCCCCCCCCCCCCCCCCCCCCCCCCCCCCCCCCCCCCCCCCCCCCCCCCCCCCCCCCCCCCCCCCCCCCCCCCCCCCCCCCCCCGGCTCCCAGGATTCACGCGGCTTCGCGCGCCTGGCGCGCTCCTACAAAAACCCCGGGTTCGAACCGCAAACCGGGCTCGGGCACACAATCCTCCCGGAGCCGAGCCCCGACGTGGCCGGGAGGCCTTTGCGCGTAAGTAAAGGAGGAGGCCTCCGGCTTTTTGGAGGCCGGGGGACATGAAGCGCAAAGGCCTGCCGGCCGCGGCGGGGCCCGTCAGGTCACAGCGAGGTAAAGCAAAGAAACACACCCGAAGTTGAGAGAAGAACTTTTCTCAAGTCGCCCGCGGGCGCGCCTTGAGCTGGGCGAACGCATCCAGCGCCGCGCGCCGGCTCTCGGCGAGATCCACCATTGGCTGGGCGGGATAACCGCCCAGGCCCGCACGCTCGATGGGCCGCGCTTCCCAGGGTGCATGCCGCAGCGCCGGCGGCAGCGCACGCAGCTCGGGCACCCAACGCGCAATGTAGTCCCCCTGAGGATCAAAGCGCTGCGCCTGCAGCACCGGATTGAACACGCGGAAATACGGCGCCGCATCCACTCCGGTACCGGCCGACCACTGCCAGCCCAGGGTGTTGTTGGCCAGATCGGCATCCACCAGCGTGTCCCAGAACCAGCGCGCCCCGTGCTGCCAGTGCAGGCGCAGGTTCTTGGTCAGGAAGCTGGCCACGATCATGCGCACCCGGTTGTGCATCCAGCCGGTGGCCCACAGCTGGCGCATGCCGGCATCCACGATCGGCACGCCAGTGCGTCCCTGCTGCCAGGCCTCGAGTTCGCCGGGGTCAGGATCGCGCCACTGGAAGTCATCGAAGCGGCGGTTGAAGTTGTCTGCCGGCGTGTGCGGGAAGTGGTGCAGCACGTGCTGGCCGAACTCGCGCCAGCCCAGCTCGCGCACGAAGGCAGCGCGCTGGGCGGGTGCCTTGTCGCCCAGCATGTCGATCACCCGCCACGGGGTGATGTGGCCGAAATGCAGGTGCGGCGACAGCATCGAAGTGAGCTGCCGGTCCGGCCGATCACGGCCTTCCGGGTAGGCATGCAGGCCCTCTTCCATGAAAGCGCGCACCGCCGCGTTGGCACCCTCCTCACCCGGGGTCCAACTGTCCCAGAAGCCGGCATCCCATCGCGGGGCCGGCTGCAGGCCGAGGGCATCGAGGGTGGTTTCTCCGGGGACGGGTTGGAACGCGGGCAGCTGCTCGGGCGCCGGACTCAGCATCAGCGTTTTCCAGGCGGCCAGCGCGGCCTTCCAGAACGGAGTGAACACCCGGAACGGATCGCCGGCCCGGGTGGCCAGCTGCCAGGGTTCGAAAAACAGCGAGCCATTCCACGCCTCGGCGCGCACGCCGTTGGATAACAGCGCGCGGCGAACGGCATCATCGCGTGCATCGACGGCCGGCTCGTGGCGGCGGTTCCAGTACACGGCCTGTGCGTCGGTATGTCGCGCGACCGCCTGCAGGGTGGCGAGACTGTCGCCGGCAAACACGTGCAGGCGCGAACCGATGGCGCGCAGGTCCGCATCCAGCAGCGCCAGCGCGCGGTGCCGCCAAGCGTTGGACGCGGCACCGGGTGCCCACGCCCCTTCTTCGTGGGGGGCGTGGATGTACACCGGCATGGGTTGCAGACCGGCCCGCAGGGCGGCCTGCAGCGCGGGATGATCCCGCAGCCGCAGGTCGTTGCGGAACCAGACCAGGGCAACGGCGGGCATGCTCAGCGGCTGGCCTGCGCCAGGAGTGCCGCTTCCAGCCGCCGCAGGGCGACGGCACAGGCCGCTTCACGCAGGCTGCAGTCGAGCTCGGCGGCGGTCTGCGCCACACGCTCCGCGGCACCGCGCATGATCTCGGCCAGCGTGTCATCCACGCGCTTGGCGCTCCAGCTGCCCCGCTGACGGTTCTGTCGCCATTCGAACCACGACACAGTAACGCCGCCGGCGTTGGCGAGGATATCGGGCACCACCTGCACGCCGCGGTCGTCGAGGATCGCGTCGGCGTCCGAGGTGATCGGGCCGTTGGCCAGCTCGATGATCGCCTTGGCCTGCACTTGCGCCGCGTTGCCGGCGTGGATCTGGCCCTGCATGGCGGCCAGCACCAGCAGGTCGCAGTCGCCGCACAGCAGGGCATCCGGGTCCCGGGTCTGCTTCACGCCTTCGCCCTCCAGCGCGGCCACGGTGCCTTGGGAGCGCTTGGTATTGCACAGCGCATCCACGTCCAGTCCGTCCTGGCAGATCACTGCGCCGCCGGAATCACCCACCCCGACGATGCGGTAGCCGGCGTTCTCCAGGAACCGGGCCATGGCCCGACCCACATTGCCGAAGCCGGACATCATCACCCGGGTCTTGCCCGGCGTCAGCTGCAGCCGCTCGGCCAGGGCTTCGAGCACCAGCCAGCCGCCGCGCCCGGTCGCTTCTTCGCGGCCGTGAATTCCGCCCAAGGCCAGCGGCTTGCCGGTGAATGCCGCCGGCTCGGGCTGGCCGCGCAGTCGCCCGTATTCCGCGGTCATCCAGGCCATGGTGCGGGCGTCGGTGGCCACATCTGGCGCGGGGATGTCGCGCTCCGGACCAATCATGCCGGCGAAGGCCTGCACCCAGGCTTCGGCCAAGCGCTGGCGCTCGGTATCGGACAGGTCCTTCGGGTCAACGCACACCGCGCCCTTGCCGCCGCCCAGCGGAATATCGACCACCGCGCATTTGAGCGTCATCCACAGTGCCAGCGCCATGACTTCGCGCTGGTTGCTGGCCGGATGGAAACGCAGGCCGCCCTTGGTTGGCCCCAGCAGGTCGGAATAGCGGCAGCGCCAGGCCTCGTAGCCGGCCAGGCTGCCATCGTCACGACGCAGCAGCACGTTGGCCGACAGTGTCTCCTTCGGGCGGCTCAGCACGGTCAGCACATCGGCGTGGGTGCCGATGCGCTCCGCGGTGGCGCGCAGTCGGGAGAAGGCGTCCGCGAACAGGTCGCTGGACGCCTCCGATTCGCCGCCGGCCCGGCTCAATCGCGCTTCCGGCTCACGACCTCGGCCGTGGCCGGATCCATGTACAGGTCGTATTCGACGCCCTCATGGTGGGCATCGGCCTCCCACATGCCGTCGTCGAAACGCACGTCGCGGATGCGCTCGTAGCCGGCGGCCGAGAGACTGGCGCGCACCTCGTCTTCGGTCAGCGAAGTCTGGGCGGTGTCGGGATAGACGGTGCCGGTGCGCGGATCCACCCGCACATCGATCCGGCGACCGTCCGCATTGCGGGCATCGGCTTCCCACAGGCCATCGTCGCGATCCAGGTCATCGATATCGGTGTAGCCGGCGTTGGTCAGCGCGTCGCGCACTTCGTTCTCGCTCATGCCGCCCTGGCCGCCCTGGCCGGGATCACCTGCGCAGGCGGCGCCGGCAAATACCAGAGCGGCGGCGAGGATGGTGGTACGGAGGATTGAGCTGTGCATGTCACGACTCCTGAGGTGCGGGGGAAGACGACATTGTGTGCAATGTGCTGCAAACGGCCGGTGAAACCGTCAATCCCGCTGGTCAATCCCGTTGAAACAGCACCCGCTCCGGCATGCTCAGCACGAACCCCTGACCGTAATCCACCCCCAGCATCCACAACACTTCACGGATGGCCTCGTCATCGACCCATTCGGCCACCACCTTCAGGCCGCGCTGGTGGCCGATCTGCACGATCGCGCTGACGATGGTGCGGCTCATGGGGTCCTTGTCGACCTCGCGGATGAAGCTGCCATCGATCTTGATCACGTCCACCGGCAGGTTCTTCAGATAGCCGAACGACGACATGCCGGCGCCGAAATCATCCAGCGCGATCCGACACCCGGCCGCGCGCAGGCGCTCGATCACCCGGGCCACTTTCAGCAGGCTGCGCACGGCCACGGTTTCGGTGATTTCCAGGCACACCGCATCGGCCGGCACCCCGTATTCGTCCAGGCAGCCGAGGATGAAATCGGCGATGCCCTCGTCATCCACCGTGGCGCCGGACAGGTTGATCGCGCAGGTTTCCAGGCCCGCGCCCGCAGGATGCAGACGGTTGAAGTTGGCCAGCGCCGTGCGGATCACCCAGCGGTCGACGGCCGGCATCAGCCCGTAGCGCTCGGCGGCCGGCAGGAAGGTGCCCGGGGGCACCAGCTGCCCGTCCTTCTCCCGCAGGCGCAGCAGCAGCTCGATATACGGACCTTCCGCGGCCTCGGGACTGAGCGGCACCACCTCCTGGTAGTCAAGCACCAGCCGGTCCTCTTCCAGCGCGCTGGCCAGCCGGTGCACCCACTCCATCTCACCGTGGCGGCGGGTGGTTTCATCGTCCTCGCGGTACAGGTGCACGCGGTTGCGACCGTTTTCCTTGGCCAGGTAGCAGGCGCTGTCGGCCCAGGTCATGGCGTCCTGCAGCGTCGCCCCGGGGCGGTCCAGCACCACCACGCCGATGCTGGCGCTGACCGAATGGGTGCGGCCTTTCCAGATGAAGCGCACGCTGTCGATGCTGCGGCGCAGGCGCTCGGCCAGCACCATGGCCTCGGCCTCGCCCACGCCGTAGGCAAGCAGCCCGAATTCGTCGCCGCCCAGGCGCGCGATCAGGTCGCCGTCGCGCAGCTCGCGGCTGAGGGTCATCACCAGCTCCACCAGCAGCTGGTCACCGGCCCGGTGGCCGGACAGATCGTTGATGACCTTGAACTGGTCGAGATCGAAATACAGCAGGGCGAAGCGGCCGCTCTCGGGATCGACACGCTGGCGCTCCAGCGCGCGCGCCAGGCAGCGCTCGAACTCGCGCCGGTTCCACAGTTCGGTCAACGCGTCGTGGCTGGCCTGGTAGCCCAGCCGTGCGGCCAGTTCGCGCTGTTCGCTGATATCGCTGGCGGCCAGCAGTCGGTGGCGCTGGCCATCCACCACCACGGGAGCCAGTGACACCGACGCCCAGAACCCGCCCCCCGGCGCCGACAGCTCGGCTTCGCGGTCTTCCCATCCGGACTGGCCCTGCGTGTCCCTGGCCAGCTCGCTGCCCAACGCGTCGTCGGCGAATACCGATGCCAGCGGACGCCCGACCACCTCGCCCAGGCGTTTGCGCGCAAACTGGTTGGCGTAGGTGATGTTGCCCGGCCCGTCAGCCAGCAGTACCAGCGCCGGCAGCAGTTCGTTGAGGGCACGGAAGCGCGCCTCGCTCTCGGCAAAGCGCGCGCTCATGCGCTGGCCAAGGGCAAGCGCGTGGCGATGGGTGGAGGCGATCGACCACAGCAGCAGCGACAGCAGCGTGCTGATCAGCGAGCCGATGGCGAGGATGGACACCGACTTCTGGAATCCGGCGTGGGCCGCGTACGGACGCAGGTGCAGCTCCCAGCGGCGCCCACCGAACTCCAGCTGGCGCACCAGCGCCGGCACATCGTGCTGCGGCGCCGGCCCGGATACGAACACCCGGCCGTCCCCGACCGCGTCGGGGTCATGGATGGCCACGTGCATGAACTCGAGAATGCGTCCCTGCAGGCCGGTGCGCACCAGCGTATCCAGCTGCAGACTGATCGCCAGCGCGCCGATCTCGCGCTCGCGCCGCTCCTCGACGGTCACCGGCTCGGGACCGCGCGAATACACCGGCAGGCGCAGGGTGATACCACGGCCGGCCAGTCCGGCGTCTTCCATCTGGATCAGCTGCAATGGCGCCGACATCGACAGCAGGTCACTGTCACGCGCCAACGCCAGGGTGGCCAGGTTGCCCGGCTGGGTGGCCGGGTCGAACCCCAGCAGCGCCTCGTTGCCCGTCACTGGCGAGAGCAGTTCGTAGCGGTAATGGTGCGCCGTGCCGTCGGACGGCTCGATCCGCCGCGCGAACGCAGTCACCAGGTAGCCGGGCACGTTGCCGACCGCACGCAGGTTTTCCTGGTACTGGTTGAAAGCGGCCTGGCTCATTTCGCCCTGGGCAAGAAACACGGTCTGCATGGCGCGCAGGGCGACGGCGGCCCCTTCCAGCGGCTCGCGCACGCGGCCCCGCGCGGCATCGGCCAGCGAGGCGTGCATGGCCTGCGCGCGCACCTGGGCATCGCGCCACTCGTGCAGGGCGATCGCCCCGGTCAACACCAGCCCCGCCAGCAGCACCAGCAGCGCCCACCCCAGCGGCGGCAGCGCGTGGAACAGGCCAAAGCGCTGATGCGGCACGGCTTTCTCGACACCCGGCTCGGCGATGGCCTGTGGCACCTCGGTGGACATGGTTTCGACTTCCGGCGGCCCGGCAGGGATCTGGCTGGTGGGACTGGAATCGATGATCGCATGAGATCCATAAAAGCGGGCCAGCCTTTGGTCCTGCCGGCTGGCACCGGTCCGGGGCGGTCGGGGGCGGTCAGAGCGGCGCCGTTAGAATGACGGGTCTGTTTCCCCCATCGGTGCCCCCCATGACCAATCCCCTGCTCGACTTTTCCGGCCTGCCCCGTTTCGACGCGATCACGCCTGCGCACGTGGCCCCGGCCATGGACGCGCTGCTGGCCGAAGCCGAGGCGGCGGTGACGCACGGCCGCACGGTGGCGCCGGTGACCTGGGAGGGATTCATCACGCCGCTGGAAGATGCCACCGAGCGGCTTGGCCGCGCCTGGGGCGTGGTGGGCCACCTGCAGGCGGTGGTGAACACGCCCGAGCTGCGCGAGGCCTACAACGCCGCCCTGCCGCGGGTGACCCGCTTTTTCAGCGCGCTGGCGCAGGACCAGGCGCTGTACGCCCAGTACCGCACGCTGGCCCAGTCGCCGGAGTTCGCCGGCTTCGACCAGGCACGCAGGACCGCAGTGGAAAATGCGCTGCGCGACTTCCGCCTGGGCGGCGCCGAGCTGGAAGAAGACCAGCGCGCGCGCTTCGCCCAGCTGCAGGAGGATCTGGCCGCAGCTGGGGCGCGGTTCTCGGAGAACCTGCTGGATGCCACTGACGACTTCGCCCTGTACGTCGAGGACGAAGCCGAGCTGGCCGGCGTGCCGGCGGATGTGCTGGATGCCTGTCGCGCCGCCGCGGCCGAGGACGGGCGCAAGGGTTGGAAGCTGACCCTGCACATGCCCTGCTACCTGCCGGTGCAGACCTATGCGGACAACCGCGAGCTGCGCGAAACCCTGTATCGCAGCTATGGGGTGCGCGCCTCCGAAGCCGGCCCGGCGGAGCTGGACAACTCCGACCTGATCGAGCGCACCGTGGCGCTGCGCACGGAGATGGCCAGGCTGCTCGGCTTTGCCAATTACGCCGAGGTATCGCTGGCCACCAAGATGGCCGACGCGCCCGATGACGTGCTCGGCTTCCTGCGCGAACTGGCCGGCAAGGCTCTGCCCCACGCTCGCCGCGATCGCGCCGAGCTGGAAGAATTCGCCCGCGACGAGCTGGGCCTGGACACCGTGCAGCCCTGGGACCTGGCCTGGGCCAGCGAGAAGCTGCGCCAGGCGCGCTACGCCTACTCGGCGCTGGAGGTAAAGCAGTACTTCACCGAACCCAAGGTGCTGGACGGGCTGTTCGGGCTGATCCAAGACCTGTACGGCCTGCGCGTGGAGCCCGACCGGGCGCCGACCTGGCACGAAGACGTGCGCCTGTACCGCCTGGTGGATGGCGACGGCAGGCTGGTGGGCCAGTTCTACCTGGATCCCTATGCGCGCAGCGGCAAGCGCGGCGGCGCGTGGATGAACGACTGTCGCAACCGCCGCCGCCTTGCGGGCGGTGACCAGACCCCGGTGGTGTACCTGGTGTGCAACTTCGGCAAGGGCATGGACGGCAAGCCGGCCACGCTCAGCCACGACGAAGTGGTGACCCTGTTCCACGAAATGGGCCACGGCCTGCACCAGCTGCTGACCGAAGTCGGCGAGCTGCCGGTGGCCGGCATCAACGGGGTGGAATGGGACGCGGTGGAGCTGCCCAGCCAGTTCATGGAGAACTTCTGCTGGGAATGGCCGCGGGTGCGGGCGATGAGCGCGCACGTGGACACCGGCGAGCCGCTGCCGCGCGAACTGTTTGATCGCATGCTGGCGGCGAAGAACTATCACAGCGGCATGCAGACCGTGCGCCAGCTGGAGTTCGCGCTGTTCGACATGCTGCTGCACAGCGGGGCCGAAGCCGGCACCGACGCCGCACAGGTGCTGGCCCTGCTGGAGCAGGTGCGCGACGAGGTGGCGGTGATCCGGCCGCCGTCATGGCACCGCTTCCCGCACCAGTTCGGCCACATCTTCGCCGGCGGCTACGCGGCCGGCTACTACAGCTACAAGTGGGCCGAGGTGCTGAGCGCGGACGCCTATGCGGCGTTTGAAGAGGCGCCTGACGCATTGGCCGACACCGGCGCGCGCTTCCGCCGCGAGATCCTGGCCCGCGGCGGCAGCCGCCCGGCACTGGAGAACTTCAAAGCCTTCCGCGGCCGCGAGCCGGAAATCGAACCCCTCCTGCGCCACAGCGGCATGACCGCATAACCACCCGCCCCTCGGCCACGCCCCCGGGCCGGCCACCCCTCTGTAGGAGCGCGCCATGCGCGCGAAGCCGCGTGACGTTGGTTGTGATTCCGATGCGTCGTCGGGAAGTTGTTTCCGGGGCCACGCGGGCTGACCGGTGGAGCCATTCCCGGTCAGGACCCGCTGTGAATACGTCCATGTACGCTTGCCGGCGCCGTCCATGGCGCCGACAGTCCTGACCGGGAATGGCTCCACCGGTCCCTGGTATTGGCGGCTATCTGCCGGGAAGTGGATTCACGCGGCTTCGCGCGCATGGCGCGCTCCTACAGGGGCGGGATCGTTTCCGTCCGGGCGGGGTCGTGCGCTACCAGGGCAGCTCGCTGCCGTTGGCGTGCATGAACGTGCCGGTGGATTCCAAATCCAGCGCATCCAGGCGCTCGACCAGCTGCGCGGCGGCGTGCTCCGGTGACACCTCACCGCGCCCGCCCACCATCTCGGTGGCCACAAAGCCCGGATGCAGCAGCTGCACGGCGATGCCGCGCTCCTTCAGGTCCACCGCCAGCGACCGGCCAATCGCGTTGACCGCCGCCTTCGACGCGCGATAGCCGTAGCGCCCTCCCGAACCGTTGTCGCCCATCGAACCCATGCGGCTGGTGATGATGCCGACCTTGCTGCCCTTCGCCAGATTCGCATCGAGCGCCTGCAGCACCCGCAACGGCCCGAGCGCATTGACTTCAAACTGGTCGCGCATGGCCTGAAAGCCGGCCGCGTCGATTTCACCATACGACTGCCGGGTGAGGATGCCGGCGTTGAGCACCACCACGTCCAGCTGTTCGCCCGCCAGTCGCTGGGCCAGCGAAGCCACCGCCGCGTCGTCGGACACGTCCACATTGGCCTCGATGCGGGCGCCGGTGGCCTCAAGCGCTTCGCTGCTGGTGCGGCAGACTGCAATCACGCGCTCACCGCGCTCGCGATAGCGCTGCACAAGGGCCAGGCCGATGCCGCGATTGGCACCGGTGACAAGAATGGTCTGCATGGGGTTCTCCGCAATGGCTGTCAGCAAGGGATGGCGTCGGGGCACGTGGTCTTCAAGCGCGGAAGCGGCCCGCCCCAGCCTTCGTCATGCCCAGTCCAAGCTGAAATGTTCTAGGCTCCGGCTACCTGAACGCAAACGCCGGATGCACATGTTGAACACCCTGATTTCCCGCAAGACTGCAGGCGGTGCCCTGCTGGCCACGCTGCTGTGTGCCTGTGGACCTGCCTTTGTCGCCGACGACGCGCCCGCCGCATCCACTGAACCGGTGGCCGCCGTGCGGGTCGCCTTCGACCAGGACGGGATCACCGCATCCCATGCCCAGGGCCTGGCCGATGTGGCCAGCGGCCGCGAAGTCACTGCCGACTCGCCCACGCGCATGGCCTCGATCTCCAAGCTGGTGGTCGCGATCGGCGTGATGCAGCTGGTGGAAGAAGGTCTGCTGGATCTGGACGCGGACGTGTCGGACGGACTGGGCTGGCAGCTGCGCCACCCGCGGTTCCCGGATACGCCGATCAGCCTGCGCCACCTGCTGTCCCACACCAGCAGCCTGACCGACGATGCGGGCTACTGGCAGACCCCGCTGGATGGCCAGTTCAAGGACCTGCTCGATGACCCGCGCGCCTGGAACGACGAGCACGCGCCCGGCACCTGGTTCCAGTACACCAACCTCAATTTCCCGCTGGTCGCGGCGCTCATGGAGAACGCCACCGGGGAGCGCTTCGACCTGTTGATGAAGCGGCTGGTGTTCGATCCGCTCGACCTGGCCGGCTGCTATGGCTGGGCCGCCTGCGATGACGACACCGTGGCCAACGCGGTGGTGCAGTACCGCGGCGACCGCACGCCCAGCGCCGACAACAACCAGGGCGGGCGTCCGGCGTGTCCGGTCAACCGCGCCAGCGACGGCAGCTGTGATCTGGACCTGTGGCGCGCGGGCGCCAACGGCGCGCTGTTCGGGCCGCAGGGCGGCATGCGTATTTCTGCCACGGACCTGGCGAAGATCGGACGGCTGCTGCTGGGACGCGGCAGCGTGGACGGCGTGCGCCTGCTCAGCGAAGCGTCGGTGCAGATCATGCTGCAGCCGCAGTGGTCACTGGCGTCGGCAGGCGGCAACACCGTTGAACCCGACGCGGGCGGGCATGCGCAGGAAGGCTTCTACTGCAGCTACGGGCTGTCCACCCAGACCCTGGCCACCTCGCATGAGGGTTGCCGCGACGATCCATTCGGCGACGGCGTGCGGCGCGTTGGTCATGCGGGCAACGCCTACGGGCTGCTGTCCGGGCTGTGGGTGGACATGGAAGGCGGCACCGGCGTTGTCTACTACGCCACCGGCATGACCGAAGCCGCACCCGGCAGCACCTCCGCCTTCACCGCAATAGAGGAAACCCTCGCCCAGGGCTCGCTGTAGGAGCGCGTCATACGCGCGAAGCCGCGTGAATGACGCACTCCCGCAAGCGTCCTGCCGCCACATAGTCTGCGAGGCCGGCGGGGCTCTCCCCGCCGGCCGGTCCGGGCGGATCCTGGGACATAGTCGCCGACGAGCCAACAGGATCACGACAAACGTCACGCGGCTTCGCGCGCATGGCGCGCTCCTACAAACAGCGCCGGTGCGGACAGAAGCGGGGAGGCAAGCATGGGCGGGCGTGCACGCGACAGCGGCGGTGCAAATTTCATGTGGGCAGCGGGGGCGGTAGTCTTGACCCAATTCCAAGCTGGACATCAGGTCATGAAGCTATCCGGATCGCTCCTTTTTCTTGCCCTGGCAGTGCCGGCCTTGGCACTCGCGCAGGTGCAGACTGCGCCGTTGCCGGTGCCCGACGAACCGGCTACGCGGCCGGACCGCGCGGAGCGCCAGACGGGGATGGTTACTTTCGGTGAGGCGGGCGGCCAGCAGGTGATCATCCGCTCGTTCGAGCCGACCACGCTGCTCTCAAGTGATTACAGCATCGATTTCGAAGCGCTCGATGCGGACGGCGATGGCTTCATCAGCCTCCACGAAGCAAGCGAGCACCCCACCCTGCGGCAGGAATTCAACGGCGTGGACGTGGATGGCGACGGGCTGCTCAGCCGCGACGAGCTGCGCGGCTGGATCCGCTGAGAGTCCACCAGATGAATCGCGCCCTCCCCGCACGGAGCAGGGAGGGCGCGGCCCGAGCCGGCCTTGGGCCGGCTGTCGTTCACACGAGCCTGTCGATCAGAACGTGTATTCGCCAGTCAGGCTGAGCAGTGCGGTGGAGCGCTTGGGACCATCGAACCGCAAGTTGGTATCCGGAACGCGCACTTCACCGGCCTTGGCCCGGAAGTAGTCGTAGTGCACGCCCAGGCTGAACTGGTCGGTGACGTTCCAGCCGGTGCCTACGCCTGCGTACCAGCTGTTGCGGCCGTCGCGCCGGCCGCTGTCCCAGCCCAGATCTTCGCCGACCCGGTTGTAGTAGCGCATGTTGTTGTCGGAGGCGCGGAAGTAGCCACCGCGCATGCCCACGTACCAGGCCGGATTGATATTGACGCGCGCATTGGCGCCCAGCTGCCAGCCGCGCAGGGCATTGGTGGCGTCGGTCTGGTCAACCGAGTCATCGCGGAACGCATTGCGTACCCGCAGGTTGCCAAGGTCGGAATAGCCACCCTCGATACCCACGCCCCACATCGGTGAGACTTTCCAGCGGTAGCCGGCCGTCAGCCCGTAGCCGGTCTTGCTGCCATCGCGACTTTGAAAGTCGAAATCGCCGGAGCCAAAGCGCGACCCGGTGCTGGCATCGGTGCGACCGACGTTACCGGCCACGAACCAGTGGCCGTCACCGGTCTGCAGGTCGGGGCGATAGGTATCTCCGCCTGCACCAGCAGCGGTCTGGGCGAAGGCGGCCGGGGAGAGTGCGAAAGCTGCAATCGCAGCGGGAATAAGAAGTTTTTTCATCGGGGTTGCTCCATTTGGTCTGGTTCCGGGTGGTCTGGTTCCGGTTGTTGTTGTCTTGACCCGGGGCGCAGTAGTAACGGGGGGCGCCTGAAGATGAGGCAAATGTTCACGCCCTCTGCACGCCGATTTCCGCCAGCGCTTCAAGCGGAATTCAGCTGTGCATGGAAGGGGTGATGGCGGGGCTGACCGGGGTGCAAACAACCCCTCCCGCGCATCACGGCCCTTTGATGGCGGCGGCGCGAGGATGGAGCCCGTATCCACAACGCGGTCCCAACCTATGAATGCCCTGTCGCCGCTTACCGGGGAGGTTTCCGACAGCAAGGTCGCAGCCATCTTCGACAGCGAAAGCAACGCACGGAGCTGTGCACGCCAGTTGCGCGACGCGCTCCGTCTGCGCCAGTCACAAGTGCAGGTGATCACCCGCCACGACCGTCATCCCGGCCGCAAGATGGAGCCGGAAGGGCGTGGCATCTTCCGCACGATCATCACCGCGCACGCCAAGCTGGGGGTGGCCGGACTGGTGCTGGGCGTGCTGGTATTCGCGCTGCTGTACGCAAGCGGCCTGGAACTGGTGACCGCCTCGCCGCGCTTTGCGGCCGCGCTCATCATCGGCTACGGCGGGGTATTCGGCCTGATGGCGGGCGGCCTGGTGTCGCTGCGGCCCGACCATGACCCGTATATCGAGAAGGTGCGGGAGGCCTTGGCCGAAGGGCGTTCGGCGGTGGTGGTACACGCCTTCAATGCCAATCAACGCGACGCTGCACAGGACGGGCTGGACAAGGCGGGCGGCGACACAATCCGCACGCTGTGACCGCAACCTTGTGATGTGATCACCCCGTTGTGATCACGCCGTTGTGAACAGGGCGTCACCGGCGCCTGGCTGCTGCCGCCTATACTCGCGGCCAGTGAACAAGGAGGCCTGCGCGCCCGATGCTCTTACCGATTCCGGCGCTGGCGATCCGCGCCTATACCGCCACCACCGCGCTTGGGCGCGGACGTGCCGCACAGGCACAGGCGCTGGACGAGCGCCGCAGCGGCCTGCGCCGCAACGATTTCGGACCCGAACCGCTGGACACCTGGATCGGCCGCGTCAGCGGCGTTGAAGACGAACCGCTGCCTGCCCGCTTTGGTGCTTGGGAATGCCGCAACAACCGCCTGGCCTGGCTGGCCCTGCAGCAGGACGGAATGCTGGAAGCCGTGACCGCGGCCGTCGACCGTCATGGCGCGGAGCGCGTGGCCCTGGTGCTGGGCACCTCCACTTCCAGTATTGGCGCCACCGAAGAGGCCTATGCCCGGCTTGACGACGGCACCTTCCCCGCTGATCTGGCGCGCCCCCGTGTACACACCCCGCATTCGCTGGGCGGGTTCGTGCAGGAGGCGACCGGGCTGCGTGGGCCGTGCATGACCGTGGCCACGGCCTGCTCCTCGAGCGCCAAGGTGTTCGCCCAGGCCGCAAGATTGATCCATTCGGGACTGGCCGATGCGGCACTGGTGGGCGGCATCGACACCCTGTGCGGCAGCGTGCTGTTCGGCTTCAACTCGCTGGGACTGGTGTCGGCGCAGCCGGCGCGGCCGTTCGACCCCGCGCGCGACGGGCTGTCACTGGGCGAAGCTGGCGGCTATGCGCTGCTGGAGCGCTGCGAACCGGACGAGACCGGGCTGCAGCTGCGCGGCTACGGAGAATCCAGCGACGCCCACCACATGTCGGCGCCGCATCCCGAAGGCCTCGGCGCGCGGATGGCCATGACCGACGCGCTGCAGCGCGCGGGCATCCAGGCCGACCAGGTCGGCTATCTCAACCTGCACGGCACCGCGACGCCGGCCAACGACACGATCGAGGCGAAGGCCGTGGCGTCGATGTTCGGTGCGGGCCTGCACGCCAGTTCCACCAAGGGCTGGACCGGGCACACGCTGGGCGCGGCGGGCATCGTGGAGTCGGTGTTCGCGCTGATCGCGCTGGAAGATGGACTGCTGCCCGGCACCCTCAACAGCAAGGCGCTGGACCCGGCGTGCGGCCCGCAGCTGCAGTTGGACAACGCGCGCGGCGACATCAGCTACGCAATGAACAATTCTTTCGGCTTTGGCGGCAACAACTGCTCGCTGGTGTTCGGCAAGGCGGTGGCGCAATGACGGGGCTGGAGGCGAGGATCGACGGCATCGGCTTCTGGACCGGCGGATTGCCCTCGTGGCAGGCCGCACGGGAATTTGCCGGCGGCGGATCGCAGGTGGAGGACGCGCCGCGCAAGCCCTCACCCCAGCTGCTGGCCGCCAACGAGCGCCGGCGCGCGCCGGCCACCGTGACGGTCGCGCTGGAAGTGGCGCTGGCCGCCTGCCAGGACGCCGGGCGCGACCCCAAAACCCTCCCATCGGTGTTCGCCTCCACCCACGGCGACCTGGCAATCACCGATTACATGGCCACCACCCTGGCCGATGATCCTCGCGCGATCTCACCCATCCGCTTCCACAACTCGGTGCACAACGCCGCCGCCGGCTACTGGACCATCGGCGTCGGCTGCATGGCCGCTGCCACCGCGATCAGCGCCGGTCCGGCGACCTTCGCCCAGGGACTGCTGGAGGCGCTGGTGCAGCTGGCCACGGGTGACGAAGCGGTGCTGCTGACCGCCTATGACATTGGCGCGACCGGCCCGCTGGGCACCATGGCACCCAGCGAAGGCCTGCTTGGCGGGGCGCTGGTGCTCTCGGACGGCGCCGGTGGCACCCGCCTGCGCGCCAGCTTCATCGAAGGCACGCCTGAATTTGCCGAAGGCCCACTGGCCACGCTTGCCGCGGGCAACGCCATGGCCCCGATGCTGCCGCTGTTCGACGCCCTGGCTGGCGGCGGCGACCTGGCGCTGCTGCAGGCGGGCCCGGGACGGATACTGCGGGTGGAGCTGGCACATGGCTGACACCGGCCCCGGGCTGCGCGCCGAAGACGTTGCAGTGGTGATCCCGGCGCTCAACGAGTCGCTGCGGATCCGCGAGGTGGTCGAGGATGCACTGGCGCACTGCGCGCGGGTGATCGTGGTTGATGACGGTTCCGACGATGGCACCTCGGACCTGATCGCCGATCTGCCCGTTACCGTGTTGCGCCACCCCCGGCGGATGGGCAAGGGTGCGAGCCTGCGCGACGGGTTTGCCGAAGCGCTGCGCCAGGGCGCGAGGGCGGTGGCGACGATGGACGGCGATGGCCAGCATTCGGCCGATGATCTGCCGCGCATGATTGATGCACTCAACCGCCATCCCGGCTGCGTGATCGTCGGCGCGCGGCTGCGCAAGCGCGGATGCCAGCCCTGGTACCGACGGATCGGCAATGACTTTGGCGACTGGGGCATCAGCTGGGCGTGTGGCTTGCGCGTGGTCGATACGCAGAGCGGCCAGCGCCTGTATCCGGCCGCCGCCTGCGCGATGCAGGACGTGCCTGGCGAAGGGTTTGTGTTCGAGGCGCAGATGTTGATTTCCTCCGCCCGCCGGCTGGGGCTGGGCGTGGTGGCGCTGCCGGTGGACACCCGCTATGCGGACGCCGAGCACGAGTTCCGCAAGAGCCACTTCAGGCTTTGGCACGACCTGCGGCTGATCACTTCGCACGTTGTGCGGCAGGTCCTTGGCCACGGCAATATGTTCGGCGAGTATCGGCGCACGCGCCGGACGCGGCCGGTGATCGACGATCCAACGGGCGAGTTCAGCGCGGACTCCGCGTCACGCCCTTCAACCCATACAGGCTGAGACCATGGACCAGGCTCCTCCGGACACAGACGTTCTTATTCTGGGCGGAGGGCTGGCGGGGTTGACCCTGGCCCTGCAGCTGCGTCGGCAGGATCCGGCACTGCGAATCACCATTCTTGAGCGGCGCAGCCATCCGGTGGCCGAGGCGACGCACAAGGTGGGCGAGTCGACGGTGGAGATCGGCGCACGTTATTTTTCCAGCGTGCTGGGCCTGCGTGAGCACCTGGACGAGCAGCAGATCCGCAAGTTCGGCTTCCGGTTCTTCTTTTCCGACGGCCGCAGCGACGTGGATGCCTGCACCGAACTGGGGGTCAGGAGTTTGCTGCCAACACCCTCGTGGCAGATCGACCGTGGCCGCTTCGAGAATTTCCTTGGCGACCGGGTGCGCGGACTGGGCATTGAATTCCGCGACGGCACGGTGGTGCGCACGATCAATGTCGGCGAAGGGGAATCCCCACATGAGGTCAGCTTCGCCGCCGATGGTGGCGAACACACGCTGTCGGCGCGCTGGCTGGTGGACGCCTCCGGCCGTGTCGGGCTGCTCAAGCGCAAGCTTGGCCTGGCTGAAAGCAACGATCACGACACCAATGCGGTGTGGTGGCGGGTGGACGGGATCGTGGACCCCGCCGAATGGTCCGAGGACGCGGACTGGCTGCAGCGCTGCGACCCGCCCGAGCGCTGGCGCTCGACCAACCACATGTGCGGGCCGGGCTACTGGCTCTGGCTGATTCCACTGGCGTCCGGCGCGCATTCGGTGGGGATCGTGTGCGACGCAAAGATGCATCCGCTGGAAACAATGAACACCCACGACAAGGCCATGCAATGGCTGCGCCGGCACCAGCCGCGGGTCGCGGCGAGCCTTGATTCGGGCGCGCACGCGGTCAAGGACTTCCTGTTCCTGCGTCATTTTTCCCACGCCTGCCAGCAGCAGTTTTCCACCGACCGCTGGGCGATCACCGGCGATGCGGGGCTGTTCCTGGATCCGTTCTATTCGCCCGGCAGCGACTACATCGCGATCGCCAACACCTTTATCTGCGATCTGGTGGCGCGCGATCGCGCGGGCGGACCCGTGTCGCCGTGGGCCGGCATCTACCAGCAGCTGTACCGCTCCTTCTACGACAGCATGCTGCCGATCTATCAGGGCCAGTACGCACTGTTTGGCGACGCCAGGGTGATGCCGGTGAAGGTGATCTGGGACTACACCTACTACTGGGCGCTGCTGGCGCCGCTGTTTTTCTCCGGTCGGATCACGGACCTGGGCACCTTCCACCGCCTGCGCAAACCGCTGCTGGCCGCGCGCGCGCTCAACGAGGCAATGCAGCCGATGCTGCGCGAGTGGGGCGAGCGCAACGCCGCAACGGGGCTGGCCGAAAAGGAGGCCCGACTGCTCGACCAGGCCAGCATCGACTGGTTCCACGCGCTCAACCGCGCCCTGTCCGATGAGCTGGATGACGCCACGTTCGATGCGCGCATGCAAGCCAACGTGGAGCGGATGCGCTGGCTGGCCGGCGAGATTTTGCAACGCGCCCGCAATGATCATGCGGACATCGGTGCGCACGGACTGGAGGCGCTGACCGACAGTGAAAATGACAGCGCGGTGCCGGTGTCGCTGGAACCGCACTGGTACGCTGCCACCGCCTGAAGCGCGGCCGGCTTCAAGCGCCCTACTTCATCTGACGAACTCCCAGCCGATGGAAAACCCGCTGCTGCTGCAACTGGTCGTGATCATCGCCACCGCGCGGGTGTGCGGGCTGCTGCTGCGCTTCGTTGGCCAGCCGCCGGTGATTGGCGAGATGGCGGCGGGCATCATCCTCGGACCGATCGTGTTCGGCGCGCTGTTTCCCGGGTTCCATGGCGAGCTGTTCGCGCCGGAATCGCTGTCCGCACTGTCGTCGCTGGCCACGCTGGGGCTGGTGCTTTTCATGTTCATCGTGGGCGTGGAACTGCGTACGCCGCCCGAAGGGGTCCGCGCGCAGTTCAAGGCTGCGGGCTGGGTGGGCGTGCTGAGCGTGCTCGCGCCGATGGCGTTGGGCATTGCGATCTCTCCGGCGCTGCACCCATCGCTGGCGCCAGAGGGCGTGGGCTTCTGGCCGTTCGCGCTGTTCATGGCTTCGGCAATGGCGATTACCGCGTTTCCGATCCTGGCCCGGATCCTCAAGGAACGGAACATCACCCACACCCGGCTGGGCCAGCTGTCGCTCAGCGCTGCGGCGATCGCCGACGTGCTGGCGTGGATCCTGCTGGCGCTGGTGGTGGCATTGATCGGGGCAGGTGCGGGCTACGCCGGCTTCTTCAGGATCATCATCGGCCTGGCGGTGCTGTGCGCGGTGGTGTTCGGCGTGCTGCGCCCGCTGTATGCACGGCTGCTGGCACGCCACGCCGCCGATGGCGTGCCGAGCGGAATGGTGCTGGCGGCGCTGTTCGTCGGCCTGTTCGCCTGCGCGGCGGTAACCGACTGGCTGCAGCTGCACGCGGTGTTCGGCGCGTTCCTGTTCGGCGCCTGCCTGCCACGCGATGACCGCCTGCTGCGCACCCTGATGGAGCGCATCGAGCACCTGGCGATCATCGTGCTGATGCCGATCTTCTTCGCCCTGGCCGGGCTGAACACCACCGGCGACGCTTTTGTGGGCGCGGGGCTGGGCGCGCTGGGATTGATCATGGCCGCCGCGGTGGTCGGCAAGATCGCCGGCGGCGCTGCAGGCGCGCGTCTGGCCGGCCTGGGCTGGCGCGACAGTTTTGCGGTGGGCTCACTGATGAACGCGCGTGCGCTGATGGAGCTGATCGTGATCAAGATCGGGCTGGACGCCGGCGTGATCGGCCAGCAGGCTTTCACCCTGCTGCTGGTAATGGCGATCCTGACCACCGTCATGACCGGCCCCCTGCTCAGCCTGTTCATGGGCCCCCGCCCCGCCGAACCCCTCCCGGGGGCAAGATCACTCCGCCCGTAGGAGCGCGTCATGCGCGCGAAGCCGCGTGAATTCCGGCTCTCCTGGTGGGTCGAAACTTGCGTGGGCAGGCCGGCGGGCCAATTCTCGGCGGGACACGCAGGCAAGTACGTCCATGTACGCTTGTCGGCGACGTCCATGTCGCCGACAGTCCCGCCGAGAATTGGCCCGCCGGCCTCCTGAGTTTGCGGCCATCATTCCGTAGTTGAAGTCACGCGGCTTCGCGCGCATGGCGCGCTCCTACAGTGGGGTTGGCTTGGGATCCGCCATCCAGACGGCATTCCAGAACGGGTAGTCGGCGATGCGTTCGACAAGGCCCGCGCGCCGCGGATTGGCAACGATGTAGCGAGCCACGCTGCGCAGATCCTCGTCCTGGCGGATCGCGTGATCGTGATAGGCGCGGGCCCACAGCGGACCGGTGCGCTCCAGCGCCCGGTTGACCCGACGCGCGCAGCCGGACTTGAACGCGCCAATGGCAGCGCTGAGTGATTGCCCGCCATCCAGCTGCAGCAGGCAATGCACGTGGTCCGGCATCACCACCCAGGCAAGCACGCGGCCATCGGTAATCGCCATTGAGTCATGCAGGCAGCCGGCAACAACGCGGGCGGCCTTGAAGTCCTCGAACAGCGGCTCGCGTTCGTGGGTGGTGAAGGTCAAATGCCAAACTTGTCCGGAATGAGTTTCGACGCGGCCGGCCCGCAACGCAGCGTGACCGGCAGTGGGTTCGGTTCGAAGCGTGGATGTATTCATGACTCCATGCTTGCCGAGCGGTCATGTCTGCGCCATCGGCAAACCGGCTGCAAGCCAGTAGGTAAACGCGCCGTTGCCCAGTAGGAGCGCGCCATGCGCGCGAAGCCGCGCGAATCCAGTCCCCCGACAGATAGCCGCCAACATCAGGGACCTGTGGAGCCATCCCGGTCAGGACTGTCGGCGACATGGACGTCGCCGGCAAGCGTACATGGACGTATTCACAGCGGGTCCTGACCGGGATGGCTCCACAGATCCGCCCACGCGGCTCCGGGAACAACTTCCCGCCGATGCAGCAGAAACACAACCAACGTCACGCGGCTTCGCGCGCATGGCGCGCTCCTACAAGGGTTGGGCCGTGCAGGTGGTCAGTCGATGGGGGGCGGGTTGGGGACGTGGATGGCGATGCCGGTGGCGTGGACCTGGGTGGGACTGATGTTGACGCCCACGCCGAGGCCGCCGTAGCCGCGCCCACCAATCCGGCCACCACCGGCACCGACGCTGACGCCGCTGTTGCCGTAGCCATCGGCGGTGCCCTGCAGCAGAACGCCGTTGGCGCCGAGGCTGGCGGCCTCCTCACGCAGCTTGCGCAGCACCGAGTCGACCTTGTTCTGCTCGCCGTAGGTCAGCCCGCCGCTGCGGGTCTGCAGGACGGCGATTTCCTCGTAACCGGCCGGCGGCGGGCCGTGATAGATGCGTACCTGCGCCGGATCGATCGGCGCGCGGGCCGTGCCGGTCAGCATGTGCGAGGTGGCGCAGCCGGCCAGGGCCAGCGCGAGCAGGATCAACAGCAACGGTCGCAGGGTGCGCATGGCGAAATCCTCTTCAAGCGGCCGACCGCTCCATTCAGCGACCGGACCTGTGGGCCTGATTATCGGTGCGCTGGCCTGAAGCGCGTGTGCATGCCGACGCTCAGCCCATTCCACCGTTGACGCCGATGACCTGACCGTTCACATAGCCAGCGGCATCCGAGCACAGGAAACCGACCAGCGCGGCGACTTCATCGGGCCGGCCGACGCGGGCCGCAGGAACGATCTGCTTCACCATCTCCGCCGGGAATGCGTCCTTGGCCATGCTGCCCTCGATGACTCCCGGCGCCACCACGTTGGCGGTAATTCCGCGCGAGGCCATTTCCCGGGCCAGCGATTTCGTGGCTCCGTGCAGGGCCGCTTTGGCCGCGGCGTAGTTCACCTGGCCGCGGTTTCCGGTCACTGCGGCCACGCTGGACACGCTGACGATCCGGCCCCAGCGCTTACGTGCCATCGGCAGCAACAGCGGCCGGGTGGCGTGGAAGAAGCCATGCACGGACACGTCGATCACGCGCCGCCACTGGTCATCGCTCATCCCGGCCAGGGGCGCGTCATCGTGTATGCCGGCGTTGTTGACCAGCACCTGGATGGGGCCGGCTTCAAGCAGGCCTTCGATGCAGGCAGTGGCGGCTTCGCCGTCGGTCAGGTCGAAGGCCACGGCTTCGGCACTGCCGCCGGCGGTCTGGATCTCTTCAACCAGCGCATTGGCACGCGTGAGGTTGGCATTGGCGTGGACGATCACGTGCAGGCCGTCTGCGGCCAGCTGGCGGCAGATCGCGCCGCCGATATCGCCGCTGCCGCCGGTCACCAGCGCGCGCCGTTGTGTTGTGTGTGCAGTCATCGGTCAATTATCCCCGGGGTTGAGCATGACGGCGGCGCGGCCTTCGGCCAGCAGCTGGCCGGCATGGGTAATGCGGAAGCCGTACTGCTGGGTCGTCGGGGACTGGGCCAGCACCTGGGCGTGACATTCGAGCTCACCGGTCAGGCCATCGAGGCCCGACACGTGCAGCTCCACCCCGCGCAGCGCCACCAGCATGCCGGGCGGAGCAACACCGCCGGATTCACGCGCCAGCAGGCCGCCATGCACGGCCATCGCCTGGGCACCGTATTCGCACAGGTGCACCGCATGCAGGCGGCCATCAGCGCGTAGCGGATGGTCCGCGTTGCGATGGTTGCCCGCTTCAAGCCGGATGGAGTCGGCGTCCCACTCCAGCACCCGGTCCCACAGGCACATCACGCCCTGGTGGGGAATCATCGCCAGAATCTGTTCGCGTCCGATCATGCGCCCCGCTCCATCAACCCTGCCCCATCCATTCTGCCCGGCCGGGCGATCAGCAGGGCCAGGATGAAGTTGCCCACCACGCCGATCGCCACCGTCACTCCAATCGCGCGCAGCACCGGGATCGAGGACAGCGCCAGCAGCCCGAACACCAGCGCGGTCATCGATCCGCACACCACGATCGCGTGCAGGGTTCGCAGCTGCTCGCGGCGGTCGCTGCCGGCGCGTTCGAAAAACAGCGCGTAGTCCAGCCCCAGCCCGGCACCCAGCACCAGCGAAACCAGATGGAACAGGGTCAGCTCGACCCCGAAGCCCCGCAGCAGTGCCAAGGTCAGCACCAGGGTGAAGGCCATCGGCACCAGCACCCGGGCAACGCGGCGCGGTGTGCGCAGGGCGACCCACACCGTAATCGTCAGCAGCAGACCGGCGATGCCCAGCGCTGCCAGCACGCGGCCGCGCCAGGCTTCGACCAGGGATTCGGAAGTCTCCTTCAAGTCCAGCAGCCGTGCGCCTGCGGCCTCAAGCCTGGCGGACACGGCAGCTGGATCCTCCAGCCCGCCCAAGGTGGCCAGCGCGGTCGTGCGGCCATCTTCGGTCTGCACCAGCAGGCTCGACACCACGGCCTCCAGCGGCGTGCCGGCCAGATCGCCCGGGCGCAGCAGCGGCGCGGTGCGGGCAGTTTCGACATCGGCAAGAAAGGGAGCGAAGACGCCGGCGCGGAACGGACTGTCCGCGGTGGCGGCTTCCAGATCGGTGCGCAGCGCGGCGCTAGTCGGCAGCCGGGCCTGGCGCACCTGCTGGGTGGCGGCACTGGGCAGGTAGCGGGCGGCGATTTCGTAACCGCTGATGGCGCCTTCGTCCACCAGCTCTTCCAGCGCCGGCAACAGGCGCTCGGAAGCCTGCAGCGCGTGTTCCGCATCCGCGCCGTCCACCGCCAGCAGGTAGCGCACGTCGGGTGCGCCCAGCTCGCTGCGCAGGCGGCCGTCTTCGATCAGGCCTGCCTCGGGCACGGGGGTGAGGCGGGACAGGTCGTTTTCCCAGAACGGGCCGGGGGCCAGCGCGGTCACCGCGATAGCGGCCACGGCCAGCCCCGCAATCAGCGCGGCGCCGGTCCGCGGTCGAGGCCGCGGGATGGCATCAATGGCCCCTTCAAGCGCGCGCGCCCAGCGGCTGTCGGCCGGGTCCAGCGCGCGCGGATCGAGCAGCGGTGGCACGAGGAAGCGGGTGGTCAGGGCGGCGGTGAACAGGCCAACGATAGTGAACACCGCCAGCTGCTGCAGTCCGTCCACGCCGGAGAAAAAGAAGGTGAGATAGGCGATGCAGGTCGAGACCACGCCGGTCAGCAGGGTGCGCCACAGCGCCCGCACGGTGGCCCGCGGCGGCTCGTCCGGCCGCAGGTGGCTGAACAGATGCACGGGGTAATCCTGCGCCACCCCGATCAGGGTGAAGCCGAACGCGAGGGTGATGCCATGCATGCCGCCGTACATGGCGGTCACGGCGGCAATCCCGGCCAGCGCGGCGCTGGCCAGCGGCAGCACGCCGAGCAGCAGCAGCCGCGCGCTGCGGTAGGCAAACCCGTACAGCAGCACCAGCCCGATGCTGCCGATGATCCCGATCCGCGCCGCCTCGCGCGCAGTGCGCGCACCGATCTCCACTGAGAACACGCCCGGCCCGGTCATCACCAGCGTGGACGCCGCGCCGGCGCTCACTTCGGCGAACGCATCGTTGATGGCCTGGACCACCCCGCCCTGTGCGGAAGGGTCGAAGCCGGCATCGCGGGTGCGCACCAGCAGCAGGGCCTCGTCAGCCGCCCGGGTGAACCACACCCCATCGATCCGCTGCGGCGCCCCCGCCGGCTCCCAGGCTTCGGCCAGGGTGGCGATTTCAAGGGTTGGATCGAACGGCAGCAGCGGTTCCACCAGCGCACCCGCCGGGGAACCCAGGTCCTGCAGCCGGTCCTCCAGCGCCTCGCGCAGCACCTGCTCATCCAGCGGACGCTTATCCAGACCGGGGCTGAGCAGGTAGCGATACGGACGCAGGCGCTCGGGGATCGCATCCAGTCCGGCCTCGGCTTCACTGCCGTTGGCCACCAGCTCGATGCGGGCATCGCCATCCAGCGCGGTCTGCAGCGCGCGTGACTGCGTCGCCAGGGTTTCCGTATCGGCGCCGCCGATGGCCAGCAGCAGCATCCGCGCACCCGGCCCATCGCCCAGCTCGTCGATCAGCAGCTTCTGCTCCGGCGTGTCCGGCGTGGGCATGAACGCGCGCAGGTCACCGCTCAGGTGCAGGTGCCGCGACACCAGCAGCGCGGCCACCACCAGCAGCCCCAGCCACAGCAGGGCAAGACCAAGCCGCAACCGTGGAGACATCAGTCGGCGGAGCCGGAGCGGCACAGGCGCTCGAACCCTTCCGCCGTGTCCACCCCGGCGGCCGCTACCGCGGCGCTGCCAAGCAGGGTCCGCTGCAGGCTGTCATCGGTGCCCAGGGTTTCAATGCAGCGCAGCTCGTCATTCGCGCCAAACAGCGTGATGCCCTGCACGCGCCGGGCCAGGCCGCGGTCGCGCGGTGCCATGGTCATGGTCCAGCCGTCGATCGCGCCCCAGGCGCCAACCGCGAAGTTCTCTTCCAGCACCTCGCGATCACCCGCCAGCAGCGCGCCAAAGGTGTCCTGCAGTCCGGCCAGCTCCGGTGCCCGCGACAGGGAGAAGCTGCGCGGCGAGCGTCCGGCGCGCTCCACCGTGGCGCGGCCATCCTTCAGCGTGGTGGTTTCGGCATAGGGCGAGCGCACCTCGCGCACCAGGGTGTTGCCTTCCAGGCGGCGGTACTCGCCGGAGATCTTCAGCGGCGCATCCAGGAGCTCCGACTCGCGCAGCTCCACGAACGCGGTGTGCGTCGCCGTGTCCGGCTGCGCCATCTGGTCCAGGACCAGGCCCGTGTCGATCGGGTCAGCCTTGACCGCCTGTGCCATCGCCCACGCCGGGGCCAACAGGCACGCCAGCATTGTCGCGGCGAGGATCGCCGGCCTGGGTGCTTTCCGGGTCGCTGCCAGCATCATCATCCTTCCAGAAGTCGTAGAAATTGAACCAGTTCCAGGGCGCATCGCGCACATGATGTTCCAGCCGCGCGGCATAACGCCGGATGAGCGCCGGAATCGCGGCAGCCCGTTCACGCCGCGGCAGGTCGATGCCGTCGCTGAACGACTCGAACAGCAGATCGTAGCGATTGCCGCCGCGGTACAAACCGAACGCCAGCACCACCGGCACCTTGAGCACGGCGGCGATCTGCCATGGCGCCAGCGGAAATCCCGCCGGATCGCCGAGGAAAGGCACCCGCACCACCGCGCCGCCCGGCTGCGCCCGATCCACCAGCAGGGCGACGATGGCGCCCTCCGACAGTGCCTGCTGGATCTGCAGCATGATCGCCGGGCCGGCCTGGCCGGCGTCGATGACCGTGGCGGCCATTTCGGGATTGAGTTCGTCCAGCAGCTGGGTCACGGCGGCGCTGTGGGCCTTGTCCAGTACTACCCGGATTTTGTAATCGGGCCGCTGGCGGGCCAGCACCCGCAAGGACTCGAAGCTGCCCAGGTGCGAGCCGAACAGCAGCACTCCGTGCCCGTCTTCGACCCGCTGCTGGAGCTTTTCAATGTCGTGCACCTGGACGTCGAAACGCTGGAAGTGCTCGCTCAGCAGAAAGCTGCGATCCAGGATGGTGGAGGCGAAGGTGTGGATGTGGCGCGCCACTTCATGCAGCCGTGCCGGGCGGCCGAACACGCGGCTGAGGTAGGCACGCGAGTCGCGCCGCTCGGCCGGGCGACGCAGCAGGAAATACAGGGTGATCGGCACCAGGAACAGGCGGGCAAACCCCCGCCCGCCGCCCTTGGCCACGGCCAGGATCAGGCGCACGGCCAGCCGGCCACCGCCCTCGCGGCGGCGCTTCCATTCCGCGCTCATCCGGCCTCCGCCACCGCGTTGGCGCCGGCCGGGGCAGCACTGCTCACCGCGCCGCTGGCCACCACCGCCTCGCCGCACAGCACCTGGAAACGCCAGCGACCGGGCTCAGGTTGCTCCAACTCGATGCGGGCCTGTTCGCCGGGCAGCAGCGGGCGCTGGAACTTCACCTGCGGCAGGCGCAACGCGGGCAGCGGACCATGTTGCGCCTCGATTGCGGCCAGCACCCGCTCCAGCACCACGACGCCGGGCACCACCGGGCGCCCCGGGAAATGCCCCGGCAGGGAAGGATGATCGTGCGGGATGGTCAGCAGCATGCGGGCGAAAGGCAGCGGGATATCAGCGGAAGCATACCAATCCGCGCCTGCACCCGGCCCTGGACAGAGCTTGCGGATCAGCCGCCGCGCAGCAGTCCTTCCACCGCGCACTGGGCGCGGGCGGCCAGCTGCTGGCGATCCAGCGGCTCGCCGTCGGCATGCAGTTCCAGCGGCGTACCGAAGCGGACCCGGATCCGGCCCGGACGCGCGCGGAATGCGCCATCGGGCGGCAGCACGGCGCCCGTTCCTTCCAGCGATACCGGCAGCACCCGGGCGCCCGATTCGATCGCCACCTGGAAGGCCCCCGGCTTGAACCGCCCGAACGTGCCGTCACGGCTGCGGGTGCCCTCCGGGAAAATGCACAGCACCGTGCCGGTGCGCACCAGCTCGGCCGCCTGGCGCAGGCTCCGGGTGGCCCCGCGGCGGTCGTCGCGCGGGATGAACACCATGCCCATGGCCTTGGCATACCAGTTGACGAACGGCATGCGGGTCATCTCCTGCTTCAGCAGAAACCGCAGCGGCACCGGCACCGCGCGGAACAGCGCGCAGATATCAATCACCGACTGGTGGTTGGCCACCAGCACATAGGGCTGCGACCAGTCCACCCGCTCCAGCCCTTCCACTTCGAACCTGCCGCCGGACGCGCGCAGCAGGCCAGGTGCCCACAGCCACGAAGCCATCCGCAGCGGCACCCTGCGTCGCCCACCGCTCAGCGCGTAAACCAGCAGCGCCAGGCTCACGCAGCCCATGGTCCAGGCCAGGGTGAAGACAAACTGCAGCAGGTTGAGCGCCGCCCAGCCCCAGCGCGGCAGCGCCGATTGGCCTTCCGCGGCCTCAACTCCCTGATTCATTGACACTTCCCTGCCTCGTACGGATTGTCATGGCACCACGTGGCGCCTGCCGCTGCAACCTGCACCGGCTCAACGCAGCTGATCGCGCCAGAACGCAGGTCCCAGCCCGCCCATCTGGCGCAGGAACCCGAGAAAGCTGGGAAACCTGCCCGGGAAACGCAGTTTGCGCAGCTGGAATTCAAGGATGAAGAACCCGGCCACGATGCCGTAGTTGAGCAGATTTGCGAACCAGGACCACTGCACGTGGGTGATCGTGACCGGCGCCAGCAGCCCCAGCCGTGCCAGCAGTCCCTCGGGAGTGGCGATCATCGCCAGCACCAGGTTGACCGTGCCGAGCACCAGCAACAGCACCGTCCACGCCCTGGTAAGTCCGCGGGTGTAGGCGTCCAGGGCCGGCGCATCGGCCGGGTCCGGAGCCTCTTCAACGATGCTGGCGATGCGGGTGATCAGTGGAACCCGCCCAGGCGCCAAGGTGCGCCCGAACATCCACGCGATCACGCCGATGAAGGCCACCGGCACCAGCAGCAGCGGCACCGGCGCGAGCCCGACCCGGTACAGCGACCAGCAGACAGCCGTCAGCAGCGGCAGCGCAATCCACGCCCAGAGGCGACGCGCAGCCAGCGGCGAGGCCAGCATCATCAGCACCAGCACCAGCAGCGCGGCCAGCGCCAGCAGATGGCTGTCGCGGGCGCTGGACAGGTGGGCAAGCACGCCGTAGCCCACCACCAGGGCGATTTCGACGATCAGGACCATGGGGTGGGCGGCTGGTTCAACCGCCGCGGTCTGGACGGTGTTCAACCAGCCCGATGTTGCTGCACGTGCTCGGCCAACGTGCGCAGCGAGGCGAAAATGCGCAGGTTTTCCTCGTTGTCCGAACGCAGCTGGAATCCGTAACGCTTGCTGATCGCCAGCGACAGCTCCAGCGCATCGATCGAATCCAGCCCCAGCCCGGCGTTGAACAGCGGCGCTTCGGGGTCGATTTCGCCGGGCTGCACGTCTTCCAGGTTCAGGCTTTCGACCAGCAGTTCGGCAAGTTCACTTTCGGCTGGGGTCTGGTTGGACATGCTTATTTCCGGGTTCAAAGGTCAGGGACTGGGTCAGGGTCTGAAAGCAGCGTCGCGCTATGATGCGCGCCGGAATGATGGCATGGGCCGGACCAGACGGCGAGCGACAAGCACAGGAATGTTGAACCAGCAGGTGCAATCGGCGCGTGATGCGCAGCAACAGACAGGCGGACCGGGCGCACAGCTGCGCGTGGACTACGTCGACGGCCAAGCGCCGGAGGCCGTACTGGCCGATCCGGGTGTGCTGGCCGTGTTCGGCTTCGGCAGCCAGGCGCCGCGCTGTGACGATCCGCGCTATCTGCGTATTCCGCTGGAACCCTGGGGCGAAGCGCCGCTGGAGGTGTGGCGCACCGACGCACCGGTCCGCCACGGCCGCGAGGGCGATATCACCTGGGCGTCCGACGGCCGGCTTTCGTTCGGCGTCATCGAGGTGGACGAGGCCGGCATCGGCATCACCCAGGCCGCACGTCACGGCTACCAGGCCCTGGGCCGTCACGTGGCAGCCAGCGCCACCCCGCACATGCTGCGGATCTGGAACTACCTCGATGCGATCACCCTGGGCGAAGGCGATGAGGAGCGCTATCGCCAGTTCTGCCTGGGCCGCGCGGACGGCATGGGCAGTTTCGATCCCGACCGGCTGCCCGCCGCCACCGGCATCGGCCGCTACGATGGCGCGCGGATCCTGCAGATGTACTGGCTCTCGGCCGCCGCGCCCGGCACGCCGGTGGAAAACCCGCGCCAGATCAGCGCCTACCGCTATCCGCGCCAATACGGCCCGC
The DNA here is from genome assembly GCF_039548515.1 of Luteimonas qiangzhengi. Lineage (NCBI taxonomy): Bacteria > Pseudomonadati > Pseudomonadota > Gammaproteobacteria > Lysobacterales > Lysobacteraceae > Luteimonas > Luteimonas qiangzhengi. The sequence goes on from NZ_JBCLVE010000019.1 coordinate 28,895, forward strand.
AGCCGCCCAGCTTTGCCCGGGCCATGCTGCCGGCTGAAAGCGCCGAAATCCCGCTGCTGTTGTCCGGCACTGCGGCCATCGTGGGCCACGCCTCGCAGCATGAAGGCCAGCTGCTGGCCCAGCTGGAAGAGACCTTCGCCAATTTCGATGCGCTGCTGGCTTCGGCCCGACGCAGCCGCCCGGAGCTGCCGGCCCGCTTCGGTGCCGGCACCCGGCTGAAGGTGTACGTGCGTGACCGTGAAGACATGCCGGTGGTTACCCGGGCCCTGGAAGAGCGCTTCGGCGACCAGGTGCCGCGCATCGTCCTTCACGCTGCCATCTGCCGGCGCGAACTGGCGGTGGAAATCGACGGCGTGCATGGTTGAAACCGCGCTGCACCGGGCCCGTACAGCCATCGCGTCGTAGAATGGTGGGATGAACAGACTCCCGATCCGTCCGCGCCGGATGCGCCGCGATGACTTCTCCCGCCGGCTCATGCGCGAGCATGTGCTGACCACCAACGACCTGATCTGGCCGGTATTCGTGCACGAGCCCGAGGGGCGCGAACCGGTGCCGTCCATGCCTGGCGTGGAGCGGGTATCGATCGACGAATTGCTGCGTCTGGGCGAACAGGCCTGCGAACTGAAGATCCCGGCGCTGGCCCTGTTTCCGGTGACCGCGCCGGACGCCAAGTCGCTCGACGCGGCCGCGGCCTGGGATCCGGACGGGCTGGTGCAGCGTGCGCTGCGGGCGCTCAAGCAGCGCTTCCCGGAGCTCGGCTTGATCACCGACGCCGCACTGGATCCCTACACCGCCCACGGCCAGGACGGTTTGCTGGACGACACCGGCTACGTGCTCAATGACGAAACGGTCGAAGTGCTGGTGAAGCAGGCCCTGTCCCACGCCGAGGCTGGCGCCGACGTGATTGCCCCCAGCGACATGATGGACGGGCGTATTGGCGCCATCCGCGACGCGCTGGAGGCCGAAGGCCACATCCACACCCGGATCATGGCGTACTCGGCCAAGTACGCCAGCGCGTTCTACGGTCCGTTCCGCGACGCGGTCGGCTCGGCGGCGGCGCTGGGCAACGCCGACAAGCGCACATACCAGATGGACCCCGCCAACGGCGAGGAAGCCCTGCGCGAGGTGGAGCTGGACCTGCAGGAAGGCGCCGACATGGTGATGGTCAAGCCCGGCATGCCGTACCTGGACGTGATCCGCCAGGTGCGCGACACCTTCGGCGTGCCGACCTTCGCCTATCAGGTCAGCGGCGAGTACGCGATGCTCAAGGCCGCCGCCGCCAACGGCTGGCTGGACGAGCGCGCCTGCGCGATGGAAGCGCTGGTCGCGTTCAAGCGCGCCGGCGCCGATGGCGTGCTCACCTACTTCGCCCCCGACGCCGCCCGCTGGCTGCGCGAAGAGCGCTGACCCTTCGCCCTTGCCCCGTCGGCCACGTAGGGCCGACCTACGACATCGACCTGTAGGAGCGCGCCATGCGCGCGAAGCCGCGTGACTCATGGTTCGCGGGGAAACCCGACAAACTGCCCACGGGAGTAGACTCAAGCGACCAGTGCAGGGAGGTCCGCCATGAGTACCAGCCCCGACGCCTTCGCCCGCTATGCGCTGTTCGGCCACCCCGTGGCCCACACGCTGTCGCCGACGATCCACGCCGCCTTCGCCCGCGATCGCGGGATCGTCATGCACTACGACGCCATCGACGCGCTGCCCGAGCAGTTCCCCGAACTGCTGGCACGCTTCGCCGAGGACGGCGGTGCGGGAGCCAACATCACCCTGCCGCTGAAGCAGCAGGCCGCGGCGCTTTGCGACGAACTCGGCGAGCACGCCCGCCGCGCCGGCTCGGTCAATACCCTGGTGCGGCGCGACAACGGCTGGCTGGGTCTGAACACTGACGGCCGCGGCCTGGTGCGCGATCTCACCGAGCGCAACGGGCTCGACCTGCGTGGCCGCCGGGTGCTGCTGATCGGCGCCGGCGGCGCGGCGCGCGGCGTGGCACCGGCACTGCTGGATGCCGGTATCGGCGACCTGTACGTGGTCAACCGCACACCGGAACGGGCGGACGCGCTGGCCGATGCCATGGGACAACCGGAACGCGTGCATCCGCGCTATTTCGACGACATGGGCAAGCTGGGCGAGTTCACCCTGATCATCCAGGCCACTTCGGCCGCACGCGGCGCCGGCCTCCCATCGCTGCCGATGGGACTGGTGGGCAACCGCTGCGTCTGCGTGGATCTGAATTACGGCGAGGTGGCGATCCCGTTCCTGTCCTGGGCCCGCGCCCTGCGCGCCGACCACGTGATCGACGGGTTGGGCATGCTGGTCGAACAGGCCGCCGAAAGCTTCAACTACTGGCACGGCGTTCGCCCCGACACCAACCCCGTCTACGCCACCCTGCGACAGCGCCAGGCCACCCTAATCACCGCCGACTGACCGCGCCACCTGCCGGTGTAGGAGCGCGCCATGCGCGCGAAGCCGCGTGACATTGATTGTGGTCCCGCTGCATCGTCAGGAAGTTATTTCCGGCGCCGCCCGGGCGGACCGGTGGGCCCATCCCCGGTCAGGACCCGCTGTGAATACGTCCATGTACGCTTGCCGGCGCCGTCCATGGCGCCGACAGTCCTGACCGGGGATGGGCCCACCGCTCCCTCGTGTTGGCGGCTATCTGCCGGGAGCCGGATTCACGCGGCTTCGCGCGCATGGCGCGCTCCTACACGGGCGATTGGATCCTATGCGGAGAAGCCGGCGAGGTATTCGTCCTTCAGGCGCACATAGTGCCCGGCGCTGTAGATCAGTCCTTCGATCTCCGCATCGCTGAGCTTGCGTACCCGGCGCGCCGGGCTGCCAACCCACAGCTCGCCCTCGCCGATCTTCTTGCCCGGGGCGACCAGCGCACCGGCACCGACGAAGGCGTGCTTGCCAATCACCGCGCCATCCAGGATCAACGCACCCATCCCGATCAGCGCGCCGTCACCAACGCTGCACGCATGCACCACCGCCTTGTGGCCGACGGTCACATCGGCGCCGATGATGGTCGGATAGCCGTCCAGCCTCGTATGCGGGCCGGCATGGCTGACATGGATCACGCTGCCGTCCTGGATGTTGGTACGCGCACCGATGCGCACATGATTCACATCGCCCCGGATCACCGTGCCTGGCCAGATCGACACGTCGTCGGCCAGGGTCACGTCACCGATGACGGTCGCGGACGGATCAATGTAAACGCGCTCGCCGAGCGCCGGGACCTTGTCTTTATACGGTCTGATATTCATACCCGAAAGCATATCCGGTAGGAGCGCGCCATGCGCGCGAAGCCGCGTGAATCATGATTTGCGGGGACTCTTCGGTCACGATGATCTGGCCGAGGCCCCGTGGCACGGATTGATGTCACGCGGCTTCGCGCGCATGGCGCGCTCCTACTAGACTCGCTGGATGAGTGAGTTGCACATCACGCTGGATCGTCTGCGCGAGGCCTGGCATGCGAGCAAGCCGGACCGCGCCCAACGGCTGGACGATCTGGCCCGTCTGCGGGCTGCGTTCAAGCCGCGGTTGGAGGAGATGGCCGCGGCGATCTCCGCCGACTTCGGTCAACGCTCGGTGCATGAATCACTGCTCGCCGACGGCATGACCGTGGTGACAGAGATCGACCGTCTGCGCCGCGAACTGCCCGGCTGGATGCGGCCGCACCGGGTCGGTGCCGGCTGGCGGCTGTGGCCGGCGCGGGCCGAAGTCCGCCACGTGCCGGTCGGCGTGGTCGGGGTGATCTCACCGTGGAACTACCCGGTCAATCTGGCCCTGATCCCGCTGGCCACCGCGATTGCCGCCGGCAACCACGCCTTCCTTAAACCGTCCGAGCACACGCCGCGCACGTCGGAGTTCCTGGCCGATCTGCTGGGCGAAGTGTTCCCCGCCGAGCGGGTGGCCGTCGCCACCGGCGGCGCGGACATCGGCGCGGCGTTTGCAGCGCTTCCTTTCGACCACCTGGTGTTCACCGGCTCCACCGCCGTCGGGCGCAAGGTGATGGCGGCCGCGGCGGAACACCTGACTCCACTCACCTTGGAGCTGGGCGGCAAGTCGCCGGCGATCGTGTGCGCGGACTTCCCGATCGAACGCGCCGCGACGCGGCTGGCGACGGGCAAGTGGTTCAACGCCGGCCAGACCTGCATCGCCCCGGACTACGTGCTGGTGGATGCCGACCGCCGTGATGCGCTCATCGAAGCGCTGCGCCGCGAGACGGCCGCGCGCTACGCCACCGATCCAGCCAGCGACTTCACCCGCATCGTCAGCCAGTCCCAGTTCGACCGTCTGCAGGGGTATGTCGAAGACGCCCGGCAGCGCGGTCTTGAAGTGCTGCAGCTGGCCGAAGTACAGGGAGAACGCGCGTTCCCGCCCACGGTGATCGTGCAGCCCGACGGGGATGCCGAGGTCATGCGCGAAGAGATCTTCGGCCCGATCCTGCCGGTCATCGGCTACTCGACGCTGGAGGAAGCCATCGGCCACGTCGCCGCCGGCGACCGGCCGCTGGCGCTGTACCCCTTCAGCCACGACCGCGCGGTGGTTGATCGCATCCTGCACCACTGCCTGGCCGGCGGCGTCACCGTCAACGACGCCCTGCTGCACTTCACCGCCGGTGCGCTGCCCTTTGGCGGCGTCGGCGCCAGCGGCATGGGCGCCTACCACGGCCGCGCCGGCTTCGACGCCATGACCAAGGCATTGCCGATCCTGTGGCAGCGCCGCCGCGCCGCCAGCGACCTGCTCAAGCCTCCGTATGCGCGGATCGACGGGCTGATACGCGGACTGATCCGCTGAGTACCCTTTCGCACAGTTGCCTACAATCCCTGCTCCCCTGCACCAAGGATCGTCTGTGAAAATCGCCAGCTGGAACGTGAACTCCCTCAACGTGCGCCTGCCGCACCTGCAACGCTGGCTTGAGGAATCCGTGCCCGATGTGGTCGGGCTGCAGGAGACCAAGCTCGACGATGACCGCTTTCCTGCCGCGGTGCTGGACGAGATGGGCTGGCGCAACGTGTTCCACGGCCAGAAGACCTACAACGGCGTGGCGATCCTGACCCGCGGCCATGACATCACCGATGTGCAGATGGGTATCCCCGGCTTCGAGGACGACCAGAAGCGGGTGATCGCCGCCACGGTCAACGGCATCCGCATCATCAACCTCTACGTGGTCAACGGCCAGGACGTGGGCACCGACAAGTACGCCTACAAGATGCGCTGGCTGGATGCGGTGTACGCGTGGGTGGCTGCCGAAATCAAGGTCCATCCGGAGATGGTGGTGATGGGTGACTTCAACATCGCGCCCGACGACCGCGACGTGTACGACCCGGAAAAATGGGACGACAGCCATATCCTCACCTCCGCCGCCGAACGCACCCATCTGAAGCGCCTGATGGACCTGGGCCTGCACGATGCGTTCCGCCTGCACCATGACGAGGGCGGGATCTTCAGCTGGTGGGACTACCGCCAGGCGGCATTCCGTCGCGACATGGGCCTGCGCATCGACCTGACCCTGGTGTCCGATGCGCTGAAGGATCGCGCCGTGGCGTCCGGCATCGACCGCGACACCCGCACCTGGGAACGCCCCAGCGACCACGCCCCGGCATGGGTGCAGATCGGCTAGTGCCCCTTCTGTAGGAGCGCGCCATGCGCGCGAAGCCGCGTGAATTCTGTTCCTCGCAGATCGCCACATCGTTGAGGGCCCGGTGGGTCAGCGCCTGTCAGGACTGTCGGCGACATGGACGTCGCCGACAAGCGTACATGGACGTACTTGCCTGCGTGTCCTGACAGGCGCTGACCCGCCGGACCGCCCCGGCAAATCAATCGTCACGCGGCTTCGCGCGCATGGCGCGCTCCTACACGGACGGTTGGGTCAGTCGAAAATCTTGCCGGGGTTCATGAGCCCGTTGGGGTCGAAGGCACTGCGGATGCTGCGCATCAACGCCACTTCGGCATCAGTGCGGCTGCTGCCAAGGTAGGCTTTCTTCAACAGCCCCACCCCGTGTTCGGCCGAGATGCTGCCGCCGTGGCGCTGCAGTACGCTGGCCAGCAGTTCGGTCACGTGGGCGCAGCGGCGCATGAACTCGGCATCCTCCAGACCCTCCGGCTGCAGGATGTTGATGTGCAGGTTGCCGTCGCCGATATGCCCGAACCAGACCACGTCGAAATCCGGATAGGCCTCACCCAGCAGGGCCTGGGCCTCGGCCAGGAACGCGGGCATGGCGGCCACCCGCACCGAGACGTCGTTCTTGTACGGGCGCCAGCGCGCAGTTGCCTCGGTGATGCCCTCGCGCAGGCGCCACAGCTGACCGGCCTGCTCATGGCTGGCGGCGATCACCCCGTCCAGCACCCAGCCGCGCTCGGCCGCGTGTTCGAACACGGCCAGTGCGGCGGCTTCATCCGCCTCGCCAACGGCGTCGTACTCGGTCAGCACGTACCAGGGATGCACAACGTCGAACGGATTGGTTCCGCCGTGCTCCAGCACGTGGTGCAGGCCGCGATCGGTGAGGAATTCAAACGCCTGCAATTTCAGGCGCGACCGGAACAGGGCGAACACGTCCATCAGCACATCGAACGACGGCACCGCCAGCAGCATGGTCTGCGCCGGGGGCGCTGGATCGGTGAGCTTCAGCGTGGCCTCGACCACGATGCCGAGCGTCCCCTCCGAGCCGATCACCAGCTGACTCAGGTCGTAGCCGCTGGCGTCCTTGACCAGGCTGCGACCGAGATCGAGCAGTTCGCCGCTGCCGGTGACGATCTTCAACCCGGCGATCCAGTCGCGGGTATTGCCGTGGCGGATCACCCGGATGCCGCCCGCATTGGTGGCGATGTTGCCGCCGATGGTGCATGAGCCCCGCGCACCGAAATCGACCGGATACGCCAGCCCGTGCTCCTGCACGGCGTCATGCACGGCCTGCAGCACCATCCCCGGCTGCACGGTGAGGGTCTGATCGACCGCATTAAAGCCCAGCACGCGGCTCATGCGCTCCACGCTGACCACCAGCTCACCGTTGGCGGCCACCGCGCCACCGGACAGCCCGGTGCGTCCACCGGAAGGCACGATCGCCACGCGCTGCTCATTGGCCCAACGCACTACGGCCTGGACCTGCTCAACGCTGTCCGGCAGGGCAATCGCCAGCGGGGCGGGCGGCCAGCGCCGGGTCCAGTCACGGCCGTAGTGTTCCAGGTCCGCCGGTGCGGTCTTCAACAGCAGGCCGGGGACCGCACGGCGCAGGCTTTCAACGATCGAAGCGTTCATCAGGACTCGTCAGTTCCTCCGCCACCGTCAAATGTTGCGGTGCAGCGTCAGGGCAAGCATAGTGCATCCCCTGTCCCGCTGCCGCCGTATTCCGACCATGACCAGGACCTCTTTTCCCAGGCAGGACATCCGCGTGCTGCTGCTGGAAGGCGTCAGCCAGAGCGCCGTCGATGCCTTCCACGGGGCCGGCTACAGCCTGGTCGATGCGCGCGACAAGTCCCTGTCGGGCGATGCATTGAAGGAAGCCATCGCCAGCGCCCACCTGGTGGGCATCCGCTCGCGCACCCAGCTTGATGCCGAGGTGCTGGCCGAGGCGCGCAAGCTGATCGCGATCGGCTGTTTCTGCATCGGCACAAACCAGGTGGACCTGGAAGCGGCCCAGCTGGCCGGTATTCCGGTGTTCAACGCGCCCTATTCCAACACCCGCAGCGTGGCCGAGCTGGTGATCGGCCAGACCATCATGCTGATGCGCGGCGTCCCGCGCCGCAATGCCGAATGCCACCGCGGCGGCTGGTCGAAGAACGCCGACGGCAGCCACGAGGTGCGCGGCAAGACGCTGGGCATCGTGGGCTATGGCCACATCGGCACCCAGGTGGGCCTGATGGCGGAAGCGCTGGGCATGCAGGTGCTGTTCCACGACATCGAGACCAAGCTGTCACTGGGCAACGCTCGCACCGCCGCCAGCCTGGATGACCTGCTGGCCCGCAGCGACATGGTCAGCCTGCACGTGCCCGAGACCCCGGGCACCCGCAACCTCATTGGCCAGGCGCAGATCGCGCGCATGCGCCCGGGCGCGCACCTGATCAATGCCTCGCGCGGCAGCGTGGTCGATGTGGATGCGCTGGCCGAAGCGCTGCGCAGTGGTCACCTGGGCGGCGCGGCGGTGGATGTTTTTCCGGTGGAGCCGAAGGGCCAGGACGAGCAGTTCGAATCACCGCTGCGCGGATTGGACAACGTGCTGCTCACCCCGCACGTGGGCGGCAGCACGCTGGAGGCGCAGGACAACATCGGCGTGGAAGTGGCGGCCAAGCTGATCCGCTACAGCGACAACGGTTCCACCCTGTCGGCGGTGAACTTCCCCGAGGTGGCGCTGCCGGGTCATGAGGGCAGCCGCCGGATCCTGCACATCCACCGCAACGTGCCCGGCGTGCTGTCGCAGACCAACGAGGTGTTCAGCGGGCGCGGAATCAACATCGACGGCCAGTACCTGCGCACCGACGCCAAGGTGGGTTACGTGGTGATCGACGTGAGCGCCAGCGAGGAGCAGGCGGCCGAACTGCGTGCGGCACTGGCCGCGATCCCCGGCACCCTGCGCACGCGGGTGCTTTACTGAGACGCCAGTAATTCCAACAGCGCGGTGCGGGGCAGTTTTCCGGTCTCGTTGCGCGGCAGGGACAGCACCAGCCGCAGGCGGCGCGGCAGGAAGACAGGATCCACCACGCATCGCAACGCGGCCAGGATGGCGCGTTCGTCAAGGCCGGGGGCAACCACGACCGCGGCAATCCGGCGCACCCCGCCCGCGCCCTCCTCGCCCAGCTGCAGCACCACGCCATCGTGCACACCGGGGATGGCCAGCAGCTGTCGGGTCAGCTCGCCCAGCGACGCCCTTTTCCCGGCCACCTCCAGCAGGTCGGCACTGCGACCGCGCAGGCTGAAGCGGCCTGGTCCATGCAGCTCAACCAGATCGGCGAGCACCACCGGTTCGGCTAGCTGCGGCGCATGGACCCCGGTGCCATCCGGGCGCGGCTGCAGCTGCACGCCGGGCAGCAGAGTCCAGGCCTGCTCACGGGAAGTGCGGCGGCGGGCAAAGATGCAGGTTTCGGTGGACCCGAACAGCTCGCGCACCTCGGTGTCGAAACGCGCCTCGGCGGCGGCAGCCAGCTCCGGCGGCATCGGCGCGGTGGCGCTGACGATGCCGCGCAGCGGCGGCAGATCGGCCCCTGATTCAACCAGCGTGCGCAGGTGCACGGGCGTGGTCACCAGCACCCGGTTGCCCGGAAGATCGCGCAGCGCGGCAGCGATGTCGGCCGGGAAAAACGGGCGCCCGGCATGCACCGCCGCCCCGCCCAGCAGGGGCAGCAGCACCGACATTTCCATGCCATACATGTGCTGCGGCGGAACCGTTGCGACCAGCTGCGGCTGGTCACCAGCCGGCCACAGGTCTTCCAGCGCGGCCATGTTCTGCGCGCTGCTGCGGACGAACGAACCCCAGGTCTTGGCGTTGGCGGCCGGCTCCCCGGTGCTGCCGGAGGTGAAGCCGATCGCGACCACCGCATCACCATCGATCAGCGGCACCGGCCCTTCCAGCCGGGGCAGTGGATCGGACAGGCGCAGGTAGTGGCCCGCTTCGGCCGGCCCACAGCCGCAGCCCAGGTCGTCGCCAATGCAATAACTGTCCGGATACCGCTTGCGCGCCTGCTTGATGGCCGCCGGCGTGCGCGAGGGCGGCATGAGCGTGGTCTGTCCGCGCATCGCCACGGCACAGAACGCCACCAGGAACCGGTAGCGGTCCTCGCACAGGTTCACTGCATGGCCGGCCTCGGGTAGCAGCGCCGCCACCGCGCGCGCCTGGTCCAGGAATTCCTGCAGCCCCACCTCACGTCCGCCCACCAGCGCAAACAGGCGCGCGGGATCGCCCACCGCCAGCGGTGTGGGGTCGGAATCGGAACGGATTGAATCTCTGGTTGGTTCGCGGGCTGGATCGTCGATGACTGCGGACATGTCTATGCTGTTGGACTACTGGCGTGGCCACGCCTGAACCGCGATAGCTTACGCTGCCACGCCCCCGCCCCGTCCATCGCACCCTTCATGTCCCTGACTGCAGGCCAGCTCAAATTCGAAAGTGTCCGCTGCGCGTGGCGGCCCTACCGCCGCGGTGAAGCCGCCGAGCCGCTGGTGCGCACATGGCTGCAGGAACAGCTGGATCTGCCTGCCGACGCGCTGCAGCTGGACCGCGACCCGCGCGGGCGGCCGTGCCTGGCGCCCGCCCACGATGGCCACGACACCAGTTGGAGTCACAGCGGCGAAGGACTGCTGATGGCGCTGGGTCAGCACGTGCGTCTGGGCTGCGACCTGGAGTGGGCGCGCCCCCGACCCCGCGCCCTGGAGCTGGCGCGGCGCTATTTCAGCCCGTCGGAGGCCGACTGGCTGCAGCGCCTGTCCGGCCCCCTGCGTGAAGCGGTATTCGTGCGCATCTGGTGCGCGAAGGAGGCCATGCTCAAAGCCCACGGGCGCGGCATCGCCTTTGGCCTGCACCGGCTCGAGTTCGGCGAGCGCGACGACCGCCTGGTGCTGCTGGACTGCGATCCGGAACTGGGCGCGCCTGCGGACTGGACCCTGCAGTCCTTTGAACCGGCTCCCCACTACCTGGCTACTCTGGCGTGGCATCGGGCTGGCGGGCATCGGATGCCGTAGCCGCGGCGCCGGCTCCTACAATAGGGTCATGACCAACTCTTTCGACCCCACCCTGCGCGCTTCTCTGGATTCCGGCCTGGCGACGCTGGGCATGGATCCGGCCCTGGCACAGCCGCTGCTGGATTACCTAGCCCTGCTGGTGCGCTGGAACCGCACCTACAACCTCACCGCCATCCGCGACCCGCAGGAAATGGTGACCCTGCACCTGCTGGATTCGCTGGCCCTGGCGCCCTATCTGGACGGCGTGTCCCGCCTGGCGGATCTGGGCGCGGGCGCCGGCCTGCCCGGAATCCCGCTGGCACTGGCGCGGCCCTCGCTGCAGGTGGAGCTGGTGGAATCAGCCGGCAAGAAGGCCCGCTTCATGCGCCAGGCGGTGCGCACTCTGGGCCTGTCCAACGCCACCGTGCACGAATGTCGCGCCGAAGCCCTGGACCTGCCGGGCCAGTTCGACGCCATCACCGCACGCGCCCTCGCCACCCTGACCGACATCGTCACCGTTGGCGGGCACCTTCTACGCCCCGGCGGCCGCCTGCTAGCCCTCAAGGGCGTGCGCCCGGACGATGAGATCGCCGCCCTGCCCGAGGGCTGGCAGGTTGGCGACATCACTGCGCTCAAGGTGCCGGGCCTGGCCGCGGAACGGCACCTGGTGGTGGTCCATGCGCCGGGCTGAGACGAAAGCCGGACAACGCCTCCCTTCCGCCGCCGCGGCACTTGGGCATAATGATCGACCGGCCCGCCATCCTGCGGTCCGGATCCAACCATCTGACCGGGGAGCCCATGGCCCGCATCATTGCCATTGCCAACCAGAAGGGCGGCGTCGGGAAAACCACCACCGCGGTCAACCTGGCCGCCGCGCTTGCAGGCACGCCGAAGCGTGTGCTGCTGGTGGACCTGGACGCCCAGGGCAACGCCACCATGGGCAGCGGCGTGGACAAGCGCGACCTGCCGGCTTCCACCTGCGATGTGTTGCTGGGCGAGCTGCGTGGCGAAGATGCGATCAGCGAGACCGCCGAAGGCTACGACCTGCTGCCCGGCAACACCGACCTGACCGCCGCCGAAATCGAGCTGATGGCGGCCGAGAACCGCGAGCAGCGGCTCAAGCAGGCGCTCGACCCGCTGCGCGCGCGCTATGACTACATCATCATCGACTGCCCGCCGGCGCTGTCGCTGCTCACCCTCAACGCGCTCACCGCCGCCGATTCGGTGCTGGTGCCCATGCAGTGCGAGTACTACGCGCTGGAAGGGATCAGCGCGCTGATGGAGACGATCGAGGCGGTGCGCTCGCGGCTCAACCCCGGGCTGGAGATCGAAGGCGTGCTGCGGACCATGTTCGACGTGCGCAACAACCTGACCAACGCCGTGTCCAACGAGCTGGTCGAACATTTCGGCGACAAGGTGTTCCGCACCATCGTGCCGCGCAACGTGCGCCTGGCCGAAGCGCCCAGCCACGGCCAGAGCATCGTCGGCTACGACCGTTCCTCGCGCGGCGCGATCGCCTACCTCGGGCTGGCCGGAGAAATCATCCGTCGCCAACGCGAGCGTGACCAGAAGGAGAAAGCGGCATGACCGCCCCCAAGGCGAAGAAGGCACCTGCCAAGAAACGCGGGCTGGGACGCGGCCTGGAAGCATTGCTGGGCCCCAGGGCGGCCGAAACCGCCCCGGTGCTGGAAGCCGGCCCGGGCGACACCCTGCAGACCCTGCCGATCGACGCGCTGACGCCAGGCAAGTACCAGCCACGCCGGACCATGAGCGAGGACAAGCTGGACGAGCTGGCCGATTCGATCAAGGCCCAGGGCGTGATCCAGCCGATCGTGGTGCGCGCGATCCATTCGGGCAGCGGCCGCACCTGGGAAATCATCGCCGGCGAGCGCCGTTGGCGTGCTTCGCGCCGGGCCGGACTGACCGAGATCCCGGCGGTGGTGCGCGAGGTCGACGATCGCACCGTGGTCGCGATGGCACTGATCGAGAACATCCAGCGCGAAGACCTCAATCCGCTGGAAGAAGCCCAGGCGCTGGCGCGGCTGATCGAGGAATTCATGCTCACCCACGCCCAGGCCGCCGAGGCGGTGGGGCGTTCGCGCGCGGCGGTGTCCAACCTGCTGCGCCTGCTGGAACTGCCGCCGGCAATCCGCAAGCTGTTGCAGGAGCGGCGCCTGGAAATGGGCCATGCCCGCGCCCTGCTCACCCTCGCCCCGGACCTGGCCAGCAAGCTCGCCGCCGAAGCCGCCGAACACGGCTGGTCGGTGCGCGAGGTGGAACACCGCGCCCAGCAGTTCGCCGAAGGCCGGGTGCCCAACAAGCGCGGCCGCTCCACAAGCAAGGCCCGGCCGCAGCAGGCCGACATCGCCACGCTTGAAAACGAACTGGCCGAAACGCTCGGCGCCAAGGTCAGCATCGCCCACGGCCGCGGCGGCAAGGGCCGGCTGGTCATCCACTACACCGACCTGGACACCCTCGACGGCGTGCTCGAGCGCCTGCGCGCACGCGGCTGACCTCCGCCTAGGCCCTGCCCCTCGTAGGAGCGCGCCATGCGCGCGAAGCCGCGTGACCCATGCGCGACCGCGGGACTTCCGTAACAGGACGCCTCGCCCCCGCAATGCGATGATTGCCGGTCTGATCCATCAAGGACCGTACACCCGTGAAGCCGATCCGCGCCGCCCTTTTGCTGTTCGCCCTGTCCCTCGTCGCTCCCATCGCCTGGGCACAGACCTCCGACGCCGACACCGCCTTCCAGTCCATCTACGAGAAGGAATGGGCCTGGCGCCAGGCCGACGCCGGCCGCGCCGCCAGCGAAGACGATGACCCGGATTCAAGCGCCCGGCGCATGCCCGACGTGGGCCCCGAAGCCCAGGCACGCCGGCTGGCCATGTGGGAAGACGTGCTCGGCCAGCTCGACGCCATCGACGCCTCCCAGCTGTCGGAACACAACCAGGTGAACCTGGCCGTGTACCGGCCCCAGCTGGAAGCGCTGGCCGCCAACGTACGCCTGCGCGCCTACGAGATGCCGTTCAACTCGGACAGCTCGTTCTGGGCGAACCTGGGCTTCATGACCCGCGGCACTTTCGCCAACGCCGACGACTACCGCACCTACGCCGCGCGCCTGCGTGACCTGCCGCGCTATTTCGACCAGCAGATCGACAACATGCGCGCTGGCCTGGCGCGTGGATTCAGCGTGCCGCGCGCGGTACTGGACGGACGCGATGTCTCCATCGCCGCGGTCGCGGAGCTGACCGACCCGGAGCAGGCCACGCTGTGGAGCCCCTACGAGCGCATGCCGGCATCCATTCCCGCCGACGAACAGCAAGCTCTGCGCGATGAAGGCCGCGCCGCCATCGCCGACGCGGTGATCCCAGCCTTCGACACGCTGCTCACCTTCTACCGCGATGAATACATGCCGCAGGCGCGCACCACCCTGGCCGCCGAGGCAATGCCCGGCGGCGAAGAGTTCTACCGCGCCCAGATCCGCGAATACACCACCCTGGACCTGACACCGCAGCAGATCCACGACATCGGCCTGGAAGAGGTCGCCCGCATCCGCGCCGAAATGGACGAAGTGATCGCCGGCACCGGCTTTGAAGGCGACTTCGACGCCTTCCTGCATTTCCTGCGCACCGACCCGCAGTTCTACGCCGACACTCCGCAGGAGCTGCTCAACCACGCCGCCTGGATCGCCAAGCGCGTGGACGCCGTGATCGGCCGCTACTTCGACCCGCTGCCGCGCGGACGCTTCACCATCATCCCTGTGCCGGACGACATCGCGCCGTTCTGGACCGCCGGCCGCGGCGGCCGCGGCACCTACTGGCTCAACACCTACGATCTCCCTTCGCGCCCGCTGTACAACCTGCCCGCCCTGACCGTTCACGAAGCTGATCCCGGACACGCATTCCAGGCCGCTCTTGCGCTGGAGCAGGACGAACAGCCGGACTTCCGCCGCAACAGCTACATCTCCGCCTACGGCGAAGGCTGGGGCCTGTACGTGGAGAAGCTGGGCAAGGAAATGGGTATCTACGAAACCCCTTACCAGGACTTCGGCCGCCTGACCTACGAAATGTGGCGCGCCGCCCGCCTGGTGATCGACACCGGCGTACACCACCTGGGCTGGAGCCGCGACCAGGCCCTCGCGTTCCTGCGCGACAACACCGCCCTGTCCGAGCACGAAGTCACCACCGAGGTCGACCGCTACATCTCCTGGCCCGCGCAGGCGCTGAGCTACAAGCTGGGCGAACTCAAGATCTGGGAGCTGCGCCACGAAGCCGAGGCCGCCCTGGGCGCCGACTTCGACCTGCCCGCCTTCCACCACGCCGTCCTGAGTCTGGGCTCCGTCCCGCTGCCAGTGCTGGAGCAGCAGATCCGCAGCTTCATCGCCGAAAGCAAAGCCGCCGCCGACGCCCCCTGACACCACGCGACATCTGACACCGTCTATAGGAGCGTGCCATGCGCGCTCCTACAAAGTAGTTGCAACTTGCGTGCGGAGCTGTCCCCGGGTGATAATGCCCGGCTCACTGTGCCCCGCCGATTCACAAGATCGGCACGGCAGCCCTCCGGAAGCGCGATTCCAGGGGACGGCCTGCACAGCCCGCCGCATCCGCGGCAACGTTCCCGAATCGCGCGCCGCTGAGTGGATATCCGCACAGCCGGCGGGGCCGACGCTTCCCTGGCCAAGGGGAGCCCCCATGCGGAATATTCCGCGACCCACCGAGGTGCTTCATGTCACGAGTCTGCCAAGTCACCGGCAAGCGTACGACGACCGGCAACAACGTCTCGCACGCAATGAACAAAACCCGCCGCACTTTCCTCCCCAACCTCCATGAGCGCCGCTTCTGGGTTGCTTCCGAGAACCGCTGGGTGAAGCTGCGCGTTTCCACCAAGGGTCTGCGTACGATCGACAAGAACGGCATCGACACCGTCCTGGCCGACCTGCGCAGGCGCGGCGAAAAGATCTGAGGAGGATCGAACCATGGCTTCCAAGCGCGACAAGATCCGCATGAATTCGTCGGCCGGTACCGGTCATTTCTACACCACCGACAAGAGCAAGAAAAACACCCCGGGCAAACTGGAAATGAAGAAGTACGACCCAGTTGTCCGCAAGCACGTGATGTACAAGGAAGGCAAGATCAAGTGATCATGGCCGGTGCGTTAAACGCACCGCCAGCCTGACAAAAAGCCCGCCGCAAGGCGGGCTTTTTCGTGGGCGAGATTAAAATCTCAGCCAGGCGTTGGCACCGCTGAGGAACCCGCAGCCAGCATCGCCGGCCGCGACCAGCGCTACGCAATCGACACCCGCAAGATCCGCGCTGAGGCCCGCCGTCCTCCCCACCAAAGCCGAGCCCCGTCGAGGGCGGGAAGTCTTTTCGGCGAAATAAAGGAGGAGGCATCCGCCTGCGGCGGAGGCCGGGGGACATTCGCCGAAAAGAGCTTGCCGCCCGCGGCGGGGCCCAAACGTGCCGACGCAGGACCCGAGCCCATTCCACCAACCGCCAGACAAAAGAAAAGCCCCGCAGCTTGTGGCTGCGGGGCTTTGGGTAAAAACCCTGGCGATGACCTACTCTCGCATGCTAGATGCACACTACCATCGGCGCGTGCGTGTTTCACTTCCGAGTTCGGAATGGGATCGGGTGGTTCCACGCAGCTATTGTCACCAGGGAGAGGGT
>NZ_JBCLVE010000020.1:0-11604 GCF_039548515.1 Luteimonas qiangzhengi
CCCCCCCCCCCCCCCCCCCCCCCCCCCCCCCCCCCCCCCCCCCCCCCCCCCCCCCCCCCCCCCCCCCCCCCCCCCCCCCCCCCCCCCCCCCCCCCCCCCCCCCCCCCCCCCCCCCCCCCGCTCCTACTGAAAAGGCTTCAGCCTTCTACAGACAGGCCATCCACCTTCTGCCAGCCGCGTGGCAGCAGGCCGCCACGGGAGGCGCGGTTGCCAAGGTACGTTTCAAGGTCCTTGAACGACAGGCTCATGATGCGCTGGCGGGAATGGACCTGCAGCGTGCCCGTGGGCGGCACCACGGCTACCGCGACCACCTGCTCGGTTCCGCGCTTGGCGCGGGGGATATCGATGATCTTGTTGCCGCGGCCGCGCTCCAGTTCCGGCAGCTCGGCCACCGCGAACGCCAGCAGATGGCCCGCGCTGGTCACCGCCACGATCCGGTCCGCTTCCACGTTGTCCACCGCCACCGGCTGCAGCACGGCAGCGCCTTCCGACACCGTCAGCATGGTCTTGCCGGCTTTCTGTCGGCCTACCAGGTTCGCAAAACGGGTCACGAAGCCGTAGCCGAGCGAGGAGGCCAGCACGAAGCGGGCCTCCGGCTCGCCGCTGGCCAGCGCCACGAACGACGCCCCGGCCGCCGGCGAAAAACGCCCGGTCAGCGGTTCGCCGTTGCCGCGCGCCGAAGGCAGGCTGTGGGCCAAGGTGGAATAGCTGCGCCCGTTGGAATCCAGGAACGCCACCGTCTGGTTGCTGCGCCCACGCGCGGCGGCCTGCAGCTGGTCGCCTTCGCGGTAGTTCATCCCAGCCGGATCCACCTCGTGCCCCTTGGCCGCGCGTACCCACCCCTTCTTGCTCATCACGATGGTGACCGGCTCGTTCGGCACCAGATCGGTTTCGTCCAGGGCCTGGGCGGCGCCGCGCGCCACCAGCGGCGAGCGGCGGTCATCGCCGTGCTTTTCCGCATCGGCCAGCAGTTCTTTCTTGATCAGCGCCTTCAGCTTGGCTCCGCTCCCAAGAATGCCTACCAGCTGCTCGCGCTCCTTCGCCAGCTCATCCTGCTCGCCGCGGATCTTCATTTCTTCAAGCCGCGCCAGCTGACGCAGGCGGGTTTCCAGGATGTAGTCCACCTGGTCGTCGCTCAGCTCGAAGCGCGCCTTCAGTACCGGCTTGGGCTCATCCTCGGTGCGGATGATGTGGATCACCTCGTCCAGGTTGAGGAATGCGGCCAGCAGGCCTTCCAACAGGTGCAGGCGGCGCTCCACGCGCTCCAGGCGATGCTCCAGGCGACGGGTCACCGTGGTGGTGCGGAATTGCAGCCATTCGGACAGCAGCATTCGCAGGTTTTTCACCTGAGGGCGGCCATCCAGGCCGATCACGTTGAAGTTGGCGCGGTAGTTGCGCTCAAGATCCGTGGTGGCAAACAGATGGCCCATCAGCTGCTCGGCGTCCACCCGGTTCGAGCGCGGCACCAGCACCACCCGGGTCGGGTTGGCGTGGTCGGACTCGTCGCGGATGTCTTCCAGCCACGGCAGCTTCTTGGCCCGCATCTGCGCGGCGATCTGCTCGATCACCTTGCTCGGCGACACCTGGTGGGGCAGGGCGTCCACCACGATGTTCTGGCCTTCCTTCACCCAGGTACCCCGGGCCTTGATCGATCCGGTGCCGGTCTCGTAGATCGACTGCAAATCGGCCAGCGGGGTGATGATTTCAGCCGTGGTGGGGTAATCCGGGCCGCGCACGTGCTCGCACAGGTCGGCCACGGTGGCGTCCGGGTCGTCCAGCAGGCGGATGCAGGCCGAAACCACCTCGCGCAGGTTGTGCGGCGGCACGTCGGTGGCCATGCCCACCGCAATACCGGTGGTGCCGTTGAGCAGCAGGTGCGGCAGGCGGGCCGGCATCCAGCCCGGTTCCTGCAGCGTGCCGTCGAAATTCGGGGTCCAGTCCACCGTGCCCTGGCCCAGCTCGGACAGCAGCATTTCCGCGATCGGGGTCAGGCGCGATTCGGTGTAGCGCATGGCCGCGAAGGATTTGGGATCGTCGCTGGAGCCGAAGTTGCCCTGGCCGTCCACCAGGGGGTAGCGGTACGAGAACGGCTGGGCCATCAGCACCATCGCCTCGTAGGCGGCGCTGTCGCCGTGCGGGTGGTACTTGCCGATCACGTCACCGATGGTGCGCGCCGACTTCTTCGGCTTCGCCCCGGCACCCAGCCCCAGCTCGGTCATGGCGAAGATGATTCGCCGCTGCACCGGCTTCAGGCCGTCGCCGATGAAGGGCAGGGCGCGGTCGAGCACCACGTACATGGAGTAGTCGAGATAGGCGCGCTCGGCGTACTCGCGCAGCGGAATCTGCTCGAAGCCGTGGAAGGAGGTGCGAACTGGATCGGTCATCGTGACTGCACGGATGGGGGGAGGTGAATTCTACGGCGGTTCCGGCAGCGCCGATAACCACGCGTGACCAGCTGTATCATGGGCTGCTGCCCAGGAGCACTCCATGCCCACTCAGCCCAGCCAGGGAACGCCAAGCGTCGAGCCGGTCGCCGCCAACCGCGCCAACGGCTGTGCGCATCGCAAGCGCATGCCCGGCAATTGTGTCGGCTGTGTTGCCCGGGAGATGGCGGCCTGCTCGGTCATTCCGGTGGAAGAGGCCCGCACGCTGGAACAGCTGGGCAGCCAGATTCGCCTGCCTGCCGGCGGCGTGCTGGCCCGCGAGGGCGATCCGCGCAGGGAAGTGCATACCGTGGTCAGCGGAATGATGCGCAACCTGCGCCTGTTGCCCGACGGCCGACGGTTCGTGTCCGCATTCCTGCTGCCGGGCGATTTCATCGGTTTCAGCAGCGCCACCCACTACCGCGGCACGATTGAGGCGGTCACCGAGTCCCAGCTGTGCGCCTTCAGCAATGCCAGCGTGCGCAGCCTGTGCGAGCGCTTTCCGGAGTTCGAGAAAAACCTGTTCGACCGCGCCTGCGGCGAGCTGGATACCACCCGGTCCTACCAGATGATCCTGGCGCGGATGACGCCGGTCGAGCGCCTGGCCGTCTTCCTGCTGGATCTGAGCACCCGTCAGCATCGCCGGGGTGGCAATGAGAACCACGTGGACCTGCCCATGACCCGGGCCGACATCGCCGACCACCTGGGCCTGACCATTGAAACGGTGAGCCGCAGCTTCAGCCGGCTGAAACAGGAGGGGACGCTCTATTTCGAGCATCCCCACCATATCGAGCTGCGCGACCCGGTGCGGCTGCGGGAAATGGCCGCCCGCTGATCGCGCCTGCCGGCGTCATCGCATCTCAGCGATTGTCCTCGCGGCCCTTGCGCTCATCGCGCTGCGGCTGGTCGGGGCGCTCCGTGTCCTTGTCCTTGCCTTCGTCCGGCTTCGGCGGCTTGTTGGTGCCGCTGCCCAGGTCTTTCTTCGGCGTTGTCGTCTGGCGAACCATTGCGTTGTCCTCCGGTAGGTGGGGTCATCCGCTCCCTTCCCGCCACTCACTCTGCTGCCGCAAACGGCAGGGTGGCGTGAAGTGCCTTCGGGCCTTGCCACAAGACCCATGTAAGCGCGTACAATCGCCTCCTCGCTGGGCCCGATCGATGTGCTAATCCATGTGCTGGAAGTTTCATCACAGGGCATTGACAACCTCAGCGAATCGCAGCAACATATGCGGCTTGACTCGCCCAGGTGGCGGAATTGGTAGACGCACTAGCTTCAGGTGCTAGCGGGGGCAACCCTGTGGAGGTTCGAGTCCTCTCCTGGGCACCAATCGAGTCAAGAGCCGGAGCCTTACCAGCTCCAGCAAACACAGGAACCCCGCGAAAGCGGGGTTTTTTGTGGGCGTGAGGAACGCGGCCGCATCCTTCGTTTCATTCCTTTTCCAGCACGCTGATGTGCCCGTCCACTTCCAGGATGGCCTGGTGCACTTTGGCGACGTCGGAAACGCCCTGCTTGCGGAGGCTGGCGATCAACTCCTCCTCGGTCAGCTTCTCCTTGCGCAGGTTGTTCTGCAGCATCTCGCCCCTGTGGATCAGCAGCGTCGGGGAGTCCTGGGAAATCCAGCGAAAGCGCGGGAAGCGGTATTCCGCCAGATTGACGATGTAGTCCCACGCCATGATGACCGCGACCATCAGCAGCAGGTCCGGCATCGCCGTGCCTCCGCCCATGATCGCGTCGCCGGCAATGCCGCCCATGATGACCAGGGCGATCATGTCGTTGGGGGACAGGCTCCCGGTCTGCCGCTTGGGAGTGAATCTGAGCATGATCACGATGGCGAAATAGACCACCGTTCCACGGGCCACGATTTCCCACAGCGGCGTTTCGAAAATTTCCATCCTCATCTCCACCGACACGTTCCGTCCCGACGCGCCGCACGCATACATCACTCCTTCGCGCGTCTGGTCCCCGTGAACGATCACTCCGGCCTGAACGGGTCCCGTGTAACATCCGACGAATGTCAAAACCACCAAGCAAGCGCGGCAGCGGCCGCGACAAAAAATCCCCCGGCAGCGCCGGCGGCGCTCCCCGTTCCACGGCGGGTGCCAAGCGCACCGGCGGCAAGAAGCTTCCGCCCTGGATGCCCGAATCCGCGGCCACCGGCAAGGGCGGGTTCCAGGATCCGTACGCCGAGCGTGAAGCCGGCCGCTACGCCAATCCCATCCCCAGCCGCGAGGCGATCCTGCAGGCGCTGTCCGATGCCGACGGCCCGCGCAAATCCGAAGAAATCGCGGACATCCTCGGGCTCACCGCGCCGGATCGCTTCGACGCGCTGGAAAAGCGCCTCGGCGCCATGGTTCGCGACGGCCAGCTGCTGCGCAACCGCCGCGGCGGCCACGTACCCGCGGGCGAGGTGGAGCTGATCGCCGGTACGGTGATCGCCAACCCCGACGGCTTCGGCTTCATGCGTCCCGATACCGGCGCCGGCGACGACCTGTTCCTGCCGCCGTATGAAATGCGCAAGGCCATGCACGGTGACCGGGTGATGGCCAGCGTGTCCGGCATGGATTCGCGCGGCCGCCGCGAAGGGGTGATCGTGGAAGTGCTGGAGCGCCGTTCAACGCGGCTGCTGGGGCGCTTCAATACCGAATCCGGCATCAGTTTCGTGGTGCCCGACGACAAGCGGGTCCTGCGCAACGTGCAGATCCCGCAGGACGCCACCGAGGGTGCCAGGCACGGCCAGCTGGTGGTGTGCGAGATCGTCCATGCCCCCGATACCCATCGCCCACCGATCGGGCGCGTCCTGTCAGTGCTAGGCGATGTGCTCAAGCCGTCGCTGGTGGTGGAAGCCGCCATCCACGGCCACGGCCTGCCGTACGAGTTCCCGCAGGAGGTGCTGGACGAAGCCGCGGCGGTCCCGGTGGAAGTCACCCAGGCCGATATCTCCGGACGCAAGGACATCCGCCACCTGCCGCTGGTCACCATCGACGGCGAGGACGCCAAGGACTTCGACGACGCGGTGTACTGCGAGGCCGATCGCGATGGCTTCCGCCTGATCGTGGCCATTGCCGACGTGTCGCACTACGTGCGCCCGGAGCAGCCGCTGGACGATGAAGCCCAGCTGCGCGCTACCAGCGTGTACTTCCCCGGCTTCGTGATCCCGATGCTGCCGGAGACGCTCTCCAACGGCATCTGCTCGCTCAAGCCCAAGGTCGATCGGCTGTGCTTCGTGTGCGACATGCGCGTTGGTCGCGACGGCACCGTGCATGAGTCTGAATTCTACGAAGCGGTGATGCACTCGCACGCGCGCCTCACCTACACCCAGGTGTGGGACGCGGTGGGCGAGGAGGATCCGCAGGCGCAGAAGGAACTCGGCGCCGTACTGCCGCACGTGCGCACCCTGCACAAGTTGTACAAGGTGCTGGCGCGGGCGCGACAGAAGCGCGGGGCGATCGAGTTCGAGACCTCCGAGGTGCGCTTCGAACTGGACAACACCGGTGAGGTGGTCCGTGCCGGCATGCTGGTGCGCAACGACGCCCACAAGCTGATCGAGGAATGCATGATCGCGGCCAACGTGGAGGCGGCGAAGTTCCTGCTCGATACCGAGATTCCGGCCCCGTACCGCATCCACGACAAGCCTCCGGAATCCAAATACCTGGACCTGCTGGAGTTCCTGAAGGAGTTCCAGCTGCGTCTGCCGACCTGGGCCAAGGTACGGCCGAAGGATTTCACCGCGCTGCTCAACCGCGTGCGCGAGCGTCCGGAGGGCACGCTGCTGGAGTCCGTGCTGCTGCGCAGCCAGAGCCTGGCGGTGTACTCGGTGGAAAACATCGGCCACTTCGGCCTGGCGCTGGATCACTACGCCCACTTCACCTCGCCGATCCGCCGCTACCCGGACCTGCTGGTGCACCGGGCCATCAAGCACGCGCTGTCCGGCAAGCAGCCACACAGCTTCACGTACACCAATCGCGAGATGGTGGGCCTGGCGCTGCAGAGCTCGGAGAAGGGTCGGCGCGCCGACGAAGCCTCGCGCGAGGTCGACGACCGCTACCGCGCAGCGTGGATGGAAGAGCACGTGGGCGGCGAATTCGACGGCGTGATCAGCGGCGTCACCAGCTTCGGGCTGTTCATCGAGCTGGACGAATCCAAGGTCAACGGCCTGGTCCACGTGACCCAGCTGCCGCACGATTTCTACCGCTTCGATCCGATCCGCCGCACCCTCAGCGGCGACCGCCGCGGCCGCGAATACCGCCTCGGTGACCGCGCCCGCGTGCGCGTGCTCAAGGCCAGCCTGGAGGAGCGCAAGATCGACTTCGCCCTGGTGGAAGAGGGCGAGCCGCAGGGTGGCAAGGTCTCGAAAAAGGAGCCGAAGCCGCCCAAGGACCTGACCGAACGCGGCAAGCCTGCCAAGCGCAAGAAGAAACCGTACTGACGTAAATCGGAGCACCATCTCTGTAGGAGCGCGCCATGCGCGCGAAACCGCGTGACATTTCGCGATGCGCCGTGGCGTCGGCCGCAATGATCTGTCCGGCGCCATGCCGCGCAATTCAATTCACGCGGCTTCGCGCGCATGGCGCGCTCCTACGGGTGGGCCGGTTGCGGCGGTTCCACGTGGGCGCGGGACCGCATGCGGATACAATTGCCGGATGACCAAACAATCCCCCTGGATCGCCGGCATCAATGCCGTGGCGGCTGCGCTGGAACACGACGCTGAAAACGTGCGCGAGGTGCTGGTGGAAGCCGGCGCCAAGAACCCGCGCATCGCCGAAATCGAATCCAATGCCGCGCGCAAGGACATCGATGTGCGCCGCGTCACCCAGCAGGCGTTGGACGGAGTGGCCGGCGGACTGCGCCACCAGGGCGTCGCGGCACGTTACGCCGCGGCCAAGACCTGGGACGAAAATGATCTGACCGAGCTGGTGGAAGCCGCCGAGGGCAAGGCGCTGGTGCTGGTGCTCGACGGCGTCCAGGATCCGCACAACCTCGGTGCCTGCCTGCGCAGCGCCGCCGCCGCCGGCGCCACCGCGGTGGTGATCCCCAAGGACAAGGCGGTGCAGGTCAACGCCACCGTGCGCAAGACCTCGGCCGGCGCCGCCGATACCATCCCCGTGGTCCGCGTGACCAACCTGGCCCGCACCCTGCGCGAATTGCAGAAGCAGGGCGTCTGGATCCACGGTCTGGCCGGCGATGCCACCACCCCCATCTACAAGGCCGACCTGATCGGCAACGTGGCCCTGGTGCTCGGCGGTGAAGGCGACGGCATGCGCCGGCTCACCCGCGAAACCTGCGATCACCTGGTCAACATTCCCATGCCCGGCGGCTTCGAGAGTCTCAACGTCTCGGTCGCCACCGGCATCGCCCTGTTCGAAGCCGTCCGCCAGCGCAGCTAGTCGGCCGCGTAGGGCCGACCTACGGAAGCCGGCCATGTTCGTCACCTGGTAGTCGGCCGCGTAGGGCCGACCTACGGAAGCCGGCCATGTTCGCCGTCATGTAGGTCGGGGCTACGCCCCCGACGCTTGCGCCTGAGTGCGCGTTATCATTCCTGAAGCTTTCACAACACACACCTTTCACTCTCCTGACCCCGGGTGTTTATATGAATGCGCCGCGCAGCCGCGCTCAAGAGCATCTCCGCATGCAGCCAGGCGCTACAAGGTCGGCTGGACTGGCATCCAGTCTTCGCACCGCGACCCGCACCACCCACGACTCGGTGGACAGCGCATTCCCCCAGGGCCTCGACAGCCCGGACACCTACTTCCGTTACCTGACAGCCATGCTGCCCCTGGTGCACTGGCTGCATGATTCGTGGCGGCCTGAGTGGGACGAGCACAGCGCCTGGCATCCTCCGGTCCGGCTCCAGCAACTGCGTGATGATCTCGCCCACCTGGCCCGCAGTGGCGCTCCAGTAGTGCCCCTATCCGAATACGCGCCCGCACCCGCCGGCTCGATGGCCGAATGGCTGGGCGGCTGCTACGTGGTGGAAGGCTCCGCCCTTGGTGCGCGCCTGCTGGTCCGCGACCTGGATCGGCTGCAGCCCCGCCATCCGCACCTGGCCGGCGCCCGCAGCTTCCTCAACGCCCATATCGCCGACTCGCGCCGCTGGGCGCGTTTCCGCAACGCACTCGATTCCCTGCCTGACAGCGCTGCCAGTGCAGCGCTGCGTGGCGCCCGGCGCGGATTTGCGCTGGTGCATTTCCAACTCCAGGCCATGGAGGCCTCCGCATGAGTAAAGACCCGGCGTTCCAACGTGCAATCGACACCTGTGCGGCCGAGCCCATCCACATCATCGGCGCCATCCAGCCGCCCGGCGTGCTGCTGGTGTATCAGCGCCACGGCGGCCGCATCGTGGCCGCTTCCGCCAACGCCGCCGAGCTGTTCGAAACCGATGTGCAGACACTGCTGGGCCAGCCCATCAACACGGTGATCGATACGCCGCTGCTGGATCCTGTCTCGGAAGCCATCGCCCACCGCGAGCCCGGGCCTTCGCGTCTGGCGGGCATGGGCAACGTCGGCGCCTTCGGGGCGCTGTACCACGCCAGCGCGCACGCCAACGGTGACCTGATCCACATCGAGCTTGAACCGGCCGGTTCCGACAGCGGCCCGGACGAGAACCAGGCCGTACTGGCCCTGGACAGGGACGGCGCCAGCGGCCTGCTGCAGTCGCTGGCCCAGCAGGTGCAGGCGCTGTCCGGTTACTCCAGGGTGATGGTGTACCGGTTCCTTCCCGACGCCTCCGGCGAGGTGCTGGCCGAAGCGCTTGATGGCGACCTGCCTTCCTATCTGGGCCTGCGTTACCCGGCCACGGATATCCCGCCCCAGGCGCGGGCCCTGTATCTGCGCAACCGGGTGCGCACGATCGCCGACGTCAACCATACGCCCGCACCTGTTCATCAGGATCCGCAGCTGTCGGCACCGCTGGACATGAGCTATGACGTGCTGCGTACCGTCTCGCCCGTGCACCTGGAATACCTGCGCAATATGGGCGTTGCCGCGTCCATGTCGATCTCGCTGGTCGTGGACGGCAAGCTGTGGGGTCTGGTGGCCTGCCACCACCACGCGCCGCGCGAAATCTGCCCGCGCACCCGCCAGGCCCTGGATCTGCTGGGCCGCCATGCCTCGATGATCCTGGATGCCAACGAGCTGCGCGAACAGGTCCAGCGCGAGGAGGGCATGCGTGTCCAGCGCGACCTGGTCGAAGCCCGCCTGCACGGGCTCGACGATCCCGTGGCCGGCCTGTCCAGCGCGCTGCATGCGGCGCTGGCGGCGGTCAGTGCGGACGGCATCGTCCTGTACCTGGGCGGACGCCACCTGGCGCATGGCAGTGTGCCCGCGCCCGGTGGTATCGATGCGGCGCTGCGCTGGGTCCGCAACCGCGGCCGCTCCACTGCCGAATGCACCGCCCGGGGCGAGGACTGGAATCCAGACGATGACGTACAGGACGCGTGCGGTGTGCTGGCCCTGCCGCTGGGCCGTGGCGTGGATGACTGGCTGCTGCTGTTCCGCCGCGAACAACGCCGCACCGTGACCTGGGCCGGACGCCCCGACCAGGCGTTCCAGGTGGATCCGTCCGGCAACCGGGTGGGTCCCCGCACCAGCTTCGCCGCCTGGGAAGAACAGGTGCAGGGCAGCTCCATTCCCTGGGCCGACCGCGACGTGGAACTGGCCCAGCGCCTGCGCATGGTGCTGGAACGGGCCCTGTCCGGCACCACCGCGCTGGCCGGCTCGCACAGCACTGTCGAGCGTGATCCGGTTGCCGCAGTCGAAGCCCGCGAGCAATCGGCCCGCTTGCGTCGCCTGGCCGTACTGCTGGATGGCGCATCGCCGGGCAAGGCGCGCCTGCAGCGGATGCATCGTCTGCTCTCCCACCTCGAGGACGAGCTCGGCGCTCTTGCGGGCAACAACGTCTGAGCGCGGGCGGTTCCGCCATTCACCTGCGGCCCACGCCGCCATTGCCACACTCCAGTTGTCGTCGGCCATTCAGGTCGGCCTGTCACCAGGAGTATTCGCAATGATCAAGTGGGCCATCATCTTCGCAATCATCGGCCTCATCGCCGGTGCGGTCGGCTTTACCGGCATGGCCGGTGCCGCGATGGGCATCGCCAAGTTCCTGTTCTGGGCGGCCATCATCATCGCGGTGGTGCTCTTCATCCTGGGCTTCACCGCGTTCAAGAAAATCTCCAGATAGGAACGCTCCGTCCCCGTTACGTCGGGGGTGGCCGGGTCGCCGGGGTTCTAGAATGGTTGGCTCTTTCTGATCACGGAGCCGGCCAATGACCCAGCACGAAAGCCGCATGGTGCGGCACCCCCTCGTCTTCCGCCGGCTCCAGGTGCGGGAAGTCATCGATCTCACCCCGCACATGCGCCGGATTATCGTGGCTGGCCCGGAGTTGGAAGGCTTCCACAGCAGTGCGCCGGATGACCACATCAAGGTGTTTTTTCCCAATCCTGCGGGCGAATACATCACCCCCACGCCCGGTCCGGACGGCCCGGTGTTTCCCGAAGGGAAGACACCGTCGCCCGCCCGCGACTACACCCCGCGTCATTACGATCCGGTCGCCGGCACGCTGGCGATCGACTTCGTGATCCATGGTGACGGCCCGGCCAGCAACTGGGCCGAGCAGGCCAGGGCCGGCGACGCCTTTGCTTTCGGCGGCCCACGCGGCTCGTTCGTGGCCGCCGATGATTTCGAGCACTACGTGCTGATCGGCGACGAAACCGCGCTGCCCGCGATCTCGCGCTGGCTGGAGGAAATGCCGGCAGGGAAGAAGGCGACCGCCCTGATCGAAATTCCGGAAGAGGCCGACCGGCAGGAACTCTCCACCCGTGCCGACGCCAGCATCACCTGGCTGCCCCGCAACGGCGCCGATGCCGCCAGCAGTCACCTGCTGGAAGAGGCCCTGGCCGGCCTGACACCGCAGGGCGACACCTTCTGGTGGATCGCCTGCGAATCCGCCCGCGCCCGCCGCATGCGCATCTCCCTGGCCGAGCAGCGCAACGTCCCCAAAGACTGGATCCGCGCCACCGGCTACTGGAAAGCCACCCCGTAGGAGCGCGCCACGCGCGCGAAACCGCGTGACATCAATCCGCGCCGAGTGGCTTCGGGAACCCCTGTAGGAGCGCGCCATGCGCGCGAAGCCGCGTGACATTGATCGCGCCGCGAGGCTTCGGCTGCCACGTCGTAGCCGAAGCCTC
>NZ_JBCLVE010000021.1:0-9048 GCF_039548515.1 Luteimonas qiangzhengi
TGATCTCCAGCACCAGCGCCGACTTGCGTCGCGCCGTCCAACGTTTGATTTCCTCTTCCATCATCAAGCTCATAGGTGTCTCCTTTGAAAAATAACACCTGAGCAGGAAATCACTGGGTCATTACACCGCTCCGCTAGCCCCCGGATTTCGATCGACGAGGAAGCTTACGGTGCATCGGTGTGTGGCTTCATATAGAGCCGATAGCAGACAGGAGCACTACCAAAACCGCTCGTTCAGGCGCACCACCCCAGCCCTTGATTCGCCACTCCGCCTGCATCCTCGTGACGCTAGATTATCCTCGCCACGGCAATCCTTAGTCCATCTACAATTTGATAGCTTTATAAGCTGGGAGTAACCCCCACTTGAACTGACATGACTGCAATGACTTAGGCAGCGCTCGAAATACTGTAACCATCAGCGCCGGGACGGATATGATGACGAACCAACGACTCAAGAGAGCTACGAATCGGAAGCAAGCTTCGATCAAGCAACGGCACTTTGACAATATGCAACGAGTACTCCTGACCCGCGAGAGTTGCCGTAAACTCGGTTGACCAACCCAGCTGACCGCTCTCGACGGAGACATCTGGATAAATGAGAGCCAGCGCCCTACAGTCGAATCTCGCGCCATACACTAAAATCTGATAAATATCATCTCTCGAAATGCCCAGCTGGCGTTTGGCCATATCGAGAACTTTCCATTTGGTATCAATAATCGCCAAGGTCTTGCCGCGATTATCCACTATCCGATTGTCGGGGATGAGTTCGAAAGCGCCAGTACCATGGCTATCAGCGCACGCAAAGGTACCTCTGCTTTGCGGTAAAGAAATGACACCAAACGAGGACGCGACCGAGGCTAGCTCCTTATCAATAAACTGTTCAAACAATTTGGAGGTGAAGACTACCTCGGCGATCGCAAGTGCGTCCCCCGAAAAAACGCCCGCGCCTGCATCTTGTCCCAGCAAAAAGAGAGACTGCTTTAAGAGAAACATGTATATTTCTGGAATCCGCCGCTGTGACGATATTCCACCCCAACTCACTTCACCACTAAGCTCAGAAACATGATCGAGTTCAGATAAACATGTATCAATACGCGCCCTCACCCGACTCGAACAACGAGGGCGATAGCGCCGTAAAACTTCCTTGAAGAGTTGGTTAGCGAGAACATCTTCCGACAAACCAACCCACTCAGATACAAATCGGCCTGGCCGCCGCACAGCTTCGTAAGACTGCTGAGGGAAAACAATACGACCTCTCGGGGAGACCAAGCTAGCTTGCTCCGTCCTGTAACTCCGCAGCACCCGCTTACGACGAGCTAGTTGGAGATCCTCGCAAAACGCGGTAAGTAACGCATCGAAGCGCCCCCCGTCTAAACTAAGTGAGGCGAATCCCGCGCCGTCCTCCCGAGACGAGAGTGTTGCCGCCAGCATCGCCGATAGATTCGCGTCCAGTGCACTTTTAAGGTGTGACGGCAGAAGGTGTGATCCGATCGGGGATACCTCAACAACCAGCTCTGCGGTCTCTAGAACGCCACTCCAGAACTTCGGCATGAGCCAAGACCCGGATATTTCAAAGTACCCTGCGGGATCCTTTCCGGTAACTTCATTCCAGGCGTTCAATATCGAAACGACTTCCTCCTGAGAGGATAGCTCATAAGAAGGCCCCACCTGAACCTTGCCCCACTCCTGGCACCTAACCTTCCGCTTCATCCTCTAGATCCTCAACCTCATTAGGCAGGGCCGCCTGAGCTGCCAACTTTCTTAAACAGCGCTCTGCATACTGCGGATCGTCTGGACCTGGAATTAAACGTGTTGTGTTCCAAAATCGGGGGTCCAGCTCCAGATTCCGGGGCGCGCCCAGGGACCGCCTGAACCCATATGCGGCCGCTGTCTCTTGCACCATGCCAAACACTCGCTTGAAATGTCCGTCGTCCGCTGCCGAGAAGAAGAAATTTGCAGTTCCTGCCGGCGAATCACCGAGCACCAGCAAAACCAGCCCTTCATTCCCATAGAAATATTCTCTAAGGAGAGGGATCACCCTCCTAGCGAAACGCTCGACCACTTCTAAAGCCGTAGTGCATCCGATTAGATACCCGTGGCCAATGCAATGATCGGAATCCAATAAGTACTCGATTCTAGCGTTGATCGTCCTCAGCAGCTGCGCGCAACTCAACGGTATTGGGTCTTGTGTATCGGGAAGCAGATCTGGCTCTGGCGGCACGTGAACGAATTCGAACCGCCTTCTCAGGGCATGATCTACGAGTGCAACGTTTCGGTCAGACGAATTCATCGTTCCGAGCAGATGGAGGTTTGACGGCATAAATAGCCGAGATTCAAGCTCCTCCGACCTAGGGAATTGGAGCTCAATTCCGATCGGAAATTCGGCACCCGCCCGCTTGTCCGAGTCGATAGATGAAATCAGCGGCCCTAAAATTCGACTAACGTCACCCCGATTAATCTCATCAATCACAATCACGAATTCCTTCTCGGGACTTCGAGCCGCGCGCCGTATCATGCGTAGAAGAATCCCCTCGTGCACTTTATATTGCAACGTCGGAGTTGAATCGTCGAGCTCACCCTCGTCCTCCGTCGTATATTCCGCATGTCGGTCGACCAGCAATTCAGGACGGATTGACTCTACGAAGTCCTCATACTGAAGAGACGGATGGAAGGTCACGAATGCACACTGCTCATGGTTCTCATTAAACTTCAGGAAGACGTCGGAAGTCTCATCTGCTGTCGTCTCCGTGGGATCTACAAGCTTCACTGCGTCACGGACCGCCCCTAGGGTTTTGCCGGTTCCCGGGGGCCCGTAGTAAATCCTGACAGTGGAACGGGTGGCGCTCTTTCTACGCAGCAGGAGGCGCATTCCGGCCGCTGAAATATCCTGCAAAGCAAGAGCCCGCAAGGCTTCAAATTCCTCAAGATTCCCAAAAGGATGAACTGATTGGAAGAGACGTTCCGCAACGCCTATCAGATGATCCAGTTCCAGTTCTAGCTCCCCCGCTGAAGTCGAAGCGGGCAACACCTTGACAGAAATAAATGACGCCAACACCTTTTTTAGAGTGGTCGTGCGAACGTCTTTTATAAATAGATCGTGAGGCTCAATAGATATCCCGGCGACCTCGGTAATATCATCCAACATCAGGCCATTTTGGTCCCAATCCTGAGTGGAGACTTTGCGGCCGTGCATTCCGCTGCCGCCGAGCTTTTCAAGTGCATCCTTGGAGAAGTCGTATAATAGGTTTGAAACTTCTCCGAGCCTGTTATGATTTTGAGCATTTTGGTAATGCGATGCAATGCCCAGGACGATCACCCCGGCACGGGGAACCCCAATAATTAGCAAACGCCAGCCCGCATTACTTCTGTATCGCTCGAAAAGCGCTTTTCTGTAGATTGCGAGGCTAACGAAATGCGTGTCACCTAACCACTGGCTGTATTCCGTCTCGCCTTTTCCCGCGGCCTCTAATTTGCTTTTGATCCCGCGTCTAAGCTCGTTTCTCCAGATGTTCCCGACGTTGGCCGAACTGTAGAAATTTAGGTCTGGCTCAATGCCCCATTGCTCTCCTGGAAGCACCCTCTCCAGCTCAGCAACTGCAGCGTCAAGGTGGGCCTCACAAAACTCTTTCTCTCTGGACCGAAGAATGTCTAAAATCATGCCCCCTCCAAGCGGTGGCAATCTGGAAACCCGACGCGGGACCCCGACCGGCCTACCGTGTTTACTATTATTAAGCGCTCTTTAACAGTTCGAGAAGCGCCAAACCAACTCCTTGAGCCATCAGCGGCGGGACAGCATTTCCAACCTGAGAGCATCGCGCAACGTCGTATTTTCTGCGCGGTCCATTTATTGTGTAACGACCAAAGAAATGGAAATCATCAGGAAATGACTGGAATCTGGCCATCTCTCTAACGGTAATGTTCCTCGGCTCTTTGTAATGAATAAATTCGTCCGGATGCGTCGTTATGGTCGACACAGGGCAAGTGGGATCTATGAGAACCTTTTTATCTTTCTTAGTATTGTTTTCGAGAAGAAACGATTTCTTGAGTCTCCCCGGGGGTTGGGTTCTATGTGCCAGCTCATATAGCTTAGAGATTCTCTCTCCATGCTTAGAGTAACGGTGTGAGTCTGGAACAGTCCCTGCTCGCGCTCCTCTTCTCATAGCTCGAGCGTACGCGGAGGCAGCTCTACCGTAGAACGAAGAGGAAAATTTCGGAGAATCTGGGCACTGCACAATTTGCCCGCCAGCCAAATCATCTATGGCTTGGCGCGCGGACGTATTGCTGGTTAGCGGCAGCCCCCACTGGCCTCTGACTCGCAAGCCTGCTTCAGTAATCAGCTCGCCGAGCTGCTTCCTCAGCGAGACTTGATTCAAGTCCGTTTCTCGAAGACCAATAATAACAACACGCCGTCGCGTTTGCGGCACGCCAAATAGAGTTGCGTCCAGGACCTTCAGGACGGAGGTATATCCCAACTTCTCCAGCTCATTCATAACGCCCTCAGCAGCCGAGGCGCTCTCAGCCCCTGGACGTGCAACGAATTTCCGCATGATGCCCTCGACATTTTCGATTAGCACTGCCTCCGGGCGCACCAAACTGATCAGATCTAGCATCTGAAACACCAGGTTATTGCGCTCATCTGCGCCATCCCGACTGCCTCCAACACTGAAGCCTTGGCAAGGCGGGCCACCTGCGACCAGTGAAACTTTCCCTTGCATTGAAGCGAGATTTTTTCGCTCTAAGTCGTCCTGCAGCAAGGTGACTAGATCTTGATTTTTTTTAGGGAGCCACGCCGGCCATCTCTCAAAACCACGGTATGGCGCCTCCGGCTGGAGGAAATTATTACTGAAAGTTTCGAACGCCATTGGATCCCGCTCGATTGCGAACAGCCCCTCCCATCCGGCATACGCAAGCCCTAGGCTTAGACCCCCACAGCCTGCAAAGAGATCTACACAGGTAAATCTCCGCTGATCAATTGCAGAAATTTCCTCTTTGGACCTAGACGTCTGGCTCTTCACTTCATTACTCATTTTATGTACCGAGGGAGGCGAGGTGTGTATTTGAGACCGGCATGCGGGTCGCACTGATGGACTTTAGCGTTCACGCGTCGCAGAACCCGCGACATCGCGAACCGGGACATTGCGAAGACGTGTTTTTCTTGACCGCGCCGCATCATTTGCCATGTTCGTCGCAGCAGGCCGTACGCCATCACATATTCCGCCGATACTCCCCACCCACGTCATACAGCGCATGGCTGATCTGCCCCAGACTATGCGTCTTCACCGCCTCCACCAGCGCCTCGAACACGTTGCGCCTCTCCCGCGCAGTCTTCTGAAGGTACCCCAATCCGTGCCCGTTGCCCCGTTCGGTAGCAGCGGCCGCGTCGTCTTCCACCACATGGTGATGGTCGGTCTCCCCTTCCGGCGCCAGCGGGTTGCGGTTCTGCTGCCACAGGCCGACGTTCTCGATCTGCTGGCCCTTCTCGCCTTCCGTTGAGCGGATCAGCTCGATCTCCGTGGCCACTTCGCTTTCGCCGTCCTTGCCCAGGAAGGTGTTCACGCCCACCAGGGGCAGGCTGCCGTCGTGCTTCTTGTGCTCGTAGTAAAGGCTCTCTTCCTGGATCTTGCCGCGCTGGTACATGGTGTCCATGGCGCCGAGCACGCCGCCGCGCTCGCTGATGGCTTCGAACTCCTTGTAGACGGCCTCCTCCACGATGTCGGTCAGGTAGTCGACGGCGAAGCTGCCCTGCCAGGGGTTCTCGATGAAGTTCAGCCCCAGCTCCTTGTTGATGATCATCTGGATGGCCACGGCGCGGCGCACGCTCTCTTCGGTGGGCGTGGTGATGGCCTCGTCGTAGGCGTTGGTGTGCAGGGAGTTGGCGTTGTCGAACAGGGCGTAGAGCGCCTGCAGGGTGGTGCGGATGTCGTTGAACTGGATCTCCTGCGCGTGCAGTGAACGGCCGCTGGTCTGGATGTGGTACTTCATCATCTGGCTGCGCTCGTTGGCGCCGTAGCGCTCGCGCATGGCACGGGCCCAGATGCGGCGGGCCACGCGGCCAATGACGGTGTACTCCGGGTCCATGCCGTTGGAGAAGAAGAAGCTCAGGTTGGGCGCGAAGTCGTCGATCTTCATGCCGCGCGCCAGGTAGTACTCCACGATGGTGAAGCCGTTGGAGAGGGTGAAGGCGAGCTGGCTGATCGGGTTCGCCCCGGCTTCAGCGATGTGGTAGCCGGAGATGGAGACCGAGTAGAAATTGCGGACCCGGTTGTCGACGAAGTACTGCTGGATGTCGCCCATCATGCGCAGGGCGAATTCGGTGCTGAAGATGCAGGTGTTCTGTGCCTGGTCCTCCTTGAGGATGTCGGCCTGCACGGTGCCGCGCACGGTGGCGAGCGTTTCCGCCTTGATGCGGGCGTAGGTGTCGGCGTCCACCAGCTGGTCACCGGTCATGCCGAGGAAGGCCAGGCCGAGGCCGTCGTTGCTGGGCGGCAGTTCGCCGTTGTACTGCGGACGCTCGCGGCCTTCGAAGAACGTATCGATCTTCTTCTGCGCCGCATTCCAGCGCGCGTCGTCTTCCTTCAGGTACTTCTCCACCTGCTGGTCGACGGCGGTGTTCATGAACATGGCCAGGATGATCGGCGCCGGGCCGTTGATGGTCATGGACACGCTGGTGGTGGGCGCGCACAGGTCGAAGCCGGAATACAGCTTCTTCATGTCATCGAGCGTGGGCACGTTGACGCCGGAGTTGCCGATCTTGCCGTAGATATCCGGGCGCGGCGCCGGGTCCTCGCCGTAGAGGGTCACGCTGTCGAACGCGGTGGACAGGCGCGCAGCGGGCTGGCCGACGGACAGGTAATGGAAGCGGCGGTTGGTGCGCTCGGGCGTGCCCTCACCGGCGAACATGCGGATCGGGTCTTCGCCGGTGCGGCGGTAGGGGTACACGCCGCCGGTGTAGGGGTAGTAGCCGGGCAGGTTTTCCTTGCCGAGGAAGGTCAGCAGCTCGCCCCAGCTCTTGTAGCTGGGGGCGGCGATCTTGGGGATCGGCTGGTGGCTGAGGGA
Organism: Luteimonas qiangzhengi; assembly: GCF_039548515.1. Taxonomy (NCBI): domain Bacteria; kingdom Pseudomonadati; phylum Pseudomonadota; class Gammaproteobacteria; order Lysobacterales; family Lysobacteraceae; genus Luteimonas; species Luteimonas qiangzhengi. The sequence goes on from NZ_JBCLVE010000021.1 coordinate 7,057, forward strand.
TTCGCGGTAGTTCTGCACCTTGATGGCGCGGTTGCGGACCTGGTATTCGGTGGTTTCGTCGGTGATGGATTTGAGGCGGGTGGGCCAGTCGCGGAGGTTGCGGAGGTTGTCCGGGGTGAGGGACTGGACGGCGTCGTTGTAGCGTTGGCGGAGGGTGAGGAGCGACAGATCTGGGGCTCCCGCGGCTTCGCGCGCATGGCGCGCTCCTACGGGGGTGACGTCCTCTCCGGAGTAGAGATCCAAGGCTTTCGGGAGGCTGGGGTCTTCGAGTTCGCGCAGGGACTGCCAGAAGGACTGGGCGCGGTCGGCGGCTTCGGCCTGCTTTTCGATGCTGTTGTTGATCGCCCTGCCCTGTTCGGCAATTTCGGCCAGGTAGCGCACGCGGGCGCCGGGGATCAGCACGGTGGCGCGCGGCTCCTTCAGGCTGGTGTCGATATCGGGCTGGAAGCTGCAGCGGCCGGCGGCTTCGGCCACGGCGGCCTTTTCCGGCAGCTTCTCGCGCAGCAGGCGGCACAGGTTGGCGAACATCCAGCTGATGCCGGGGTCGTTGAACTGGCTGGCGATGGTGGGATACACCGGCACGTCTTCATCGGCCATCTGGAAGGCGACACGGTTACGCTTCCACTGCTTGCGCACGTCGCGCAGCGCATCTTCGGCGCCGCGCTTGTCGTACTTGTTCAGCGCAATGAGCTCGGCGAAATCCAGCATGTCGATCTTTTCCAGCTGGCTGGCCGCGCCGTAGTCGCTGGTCATTACGTACATGGGGAAGTCGACCAGGTCGACGATTTCCGAATCGCTCTGGCCGATGCCGGCGGTTTCCACGATCACCAGGTCGTAGCCCAGGCTCTTGAGGAAGGCGATGCAGTCCTGCAGCACGGCGTTGGTGGCCACGTGCTGGCGGCGGGTGGCCATGGAGCGCATGTAGACGCGGTGGCTGCGCAGCGAGTTCATGCGGATGCGATCGCCCAGCAGCGCGCCGCCGGTGCGGCGACGGGTGGGATCGACCGAGATCACCGCCATGCGCATCTGCGGGAAGCTGGCCAGGAAGCGGTTCAGCAGCTCGTCGGTGACGCTGGATTTTCCGGCGCCACCGGTGCCGGTGATGCCGATCACCGGGGCGGTCTGTTCGGCAGCGGCCCACTGCTTGCGCAGCATGGCCAGCTCGGCTTCGGAGTGCAGGCCGTCTTCCAACGCGCTGAGCACGCGGCCAATGGCGATCTCGTCTTCCATGGCCGGTTTGGTGCTGGCCGGGGCGCGGGATTCATCGGCGCGGGCGGCGCGGGCGTTGGAGACGCGCTGGACGACATCCTCGATCATTTCCACCAGACCCAGCTTCATGCCGTCGTTGGGGTGGTAGATGCGTTCGACGCCGTAGGCTTCCAGCTCGCGGATTTCTTCCGGGGTGATGGTGCCGCCACCGCCGGCGATCACACGGATATGGCCCGCATCACGCTCGCGCAGCATGTCGACCATGTACTTCATGTATTCCACGTGCCCGCCCTGGTAGCTGGACAGGGCAATGGCATCGGCGTCTTCCTGCAGGGCGGCGCGCACCACGTCTTCCACCGAGCGGTTGTGGCCCAGGTGGATCACCTCCGCGCCCTGCGACTGGATCAGGCGGCGCATGATGTTGATGGCGGCGTCGTGGCCATCGAACAGGCTGGCGGCGGTGACGAAGCGCAGCGGAGTGGCCTCGGGCCGGGCGTCCGGAAGGGTCTGGGAGGCGGGTACGCTCATGGTGCAGGTCCAGAAAAATCGGGAATCCCCGATTGTATCGCGCCCTCAGAGCTACCTCCCCGTAGGAGCGCGCCATGCGCGCGAAACCGAGTGAATCATGGCGACGCAGCGGTGCCTCGGCTTCGACCCCCTGTAGGAGCGCGCCATGCGCGCGAAACCGCGTGAATCATGGCGGCAAGTGAGGCTTCGGCCCCCGCGACCGGCCCGAAGCCCCGCCGCGAGGCTTCGGCTACGACGTGGCAGCCGAAGCCTCGC
>NZ_JBCLVE010000022.1:0-5476 GCF_039548515.1 Luteimonas qiangzhengi
GAGGTGTTGACAGAAACCAAATCCGCGCTATCATGTGCGGCTCCCCTCGAGAACTTGCGAGGGGTTGGGATCCAGGCGCTGAGGCCTGTTCCCGGGTTCTTTGACAGTGTGCGCAGGTGACTTGTGCGGGCGTCTGGCAGGTGGGTGACCATCCACAAAATGCAGACGTTTGTCGCAAGAGCAACAAAGATTCAAATGCATGCAAATGCAAGCGAGTAATTGGGGCTCAGGTAACGACGACTGCACTCAAGACTTAAGGGCTTCGGCCCTGCAAGACTTAAGTGAAGAGTTTGATCCTGGCTCAGAGTGAACGCTGGCGGCAGGCCTAACACATGCAAGTCGAACGGCAGCACAGGAGAGCTTGCTCTCTGGGTGGCGAGTGGCGGACGGGTGAGGAATACATCGGAATCTGCCTATTTGTGGGGGATAACCTCGGGAAACCGGGACTAATACCGCATACGACCTACGGGTGAAAGCGGAGGACCTTCGGGCTTCGCGCAGATAGATGAGCCGATGTCGGATTAGCTAGTTGGTGGGGTAAAGGCCCACCAAGGCGACGATCCGTAGCTGGTCTGAGAGGATGATCAGCCACACTGGGACTGAGACACGGCCCAGACTCCTACGGGAGGCAGCAGTGGGGAATATTGGACAATGGGCGAAAGCCTGATCCAGCCATGCCGCGTGGGTGAAGAAGGCCTTCGGGTTGTAAAGCCCTTTTGTTGGGAAAGAAAGACGTCCGGTTAATACCCGGATGGAATGACGGTACCCAAAGAATAAGCACCGGCTAACTTCGTGCCAGCAGCCGCGGTAATACGAAGGGTGCAAGCGTTACTCGGAATTACTGGGCGTAAAGGGTGCGTAGGTGGTTCGTTAAGTCTGATGTGAAAGCCCTGGGCTCAACCTGGGAATTGCATTGGATACTGGCGGGCTAGAGTGCGGTAGAGGGTAGTGGAATTCCCGGTGTAGCAGTGAAATGCGTAGATATCGGGAGGAACATCCGTGGCGAAGGCGACTACCTGGACCAGCACTGACACTGAGGCACGAAAGCGTGGGGAGCAAACAGGATTAGATACCCTGGTAGTCCACGCCCTAAACGATGCGAACTGGATGTTGGGGACAATTGAGTCTTCAGTATCGAAGCTAACGCGTTAAGTTCGCCGCCTGGGGAGTACGGTCGCAAGACTGAAACTCAAAGGAATTGACGGGGGCCCGCACAAGCGGTGGAGTATGTGGTTTAATTCGATGCAACGCGAAGAACCTTACCTGGCCTTGACATGTCCGGAACCTCCGAGAGATTGGAGGGTGCCTTCGGGAACCGGAACACAGGTGCTGCATGGCTGTCGTCAGCTCGTGTCGTGAGATGTTGGGTTAAGTCCCGCAACGAGCGCAACCCTTGTCCTTAGTTGCCAGCACGTAATGGTGGGAACTTTAAGGAGACTGCCGGTGACAAACCGGAGGAAGGTGGGGATGACGTCAAGTCATCATGGCCCTTACGGCCAGGGCTACACACGTACTACAATGGGAAGGACAGAGGGCTGCAAACTCGCGAGAGCTAGCCAATCCCAGAAACCTTCTCCCAGTCCGGATCGGAGTCTGCAACTCGACTCCGTGAAGTCGGAATCGCTAGTAATCGCAGATCAGAATTGCTGCGGTGAATACGTTCCCGGGCCTTGTACACACCGCCCGTCACACCATGGGAGTGGGTTGCACCAGAAGTAGCTAGTCTAACCTTCGGGAGGACGGTTACCACGGTGTGATTCATGACTAGGGTGAAGTCGTAACAAGGTAGCCGTATCGGAAGGTGCGGCTGGATCACCTCCTTTAGAGACCGGACGGCATTCTGCCTGTCCAGGCGTCCGCACAAGTGACCTGCATCCAGTAGTATCCGGTAAGCCGCGCAAGCGGTAGCCGTGGGAGCGTCCCCTATGGGGCCATAGCTCAGCTGGGAGAGCACCTGCTTTGCAAGCAGGGGGTCGTCGGTTCGATCCCGACTGGCTCCACCACGCTTTACCCGTGAGTCCGAAGTTTTTCGGGTCTGTAGCTCAGGTGGTTAGAGCGCACCCCTGATAAGGGTGAGGTCGGTGGTTCGAGTCCTCCCAGACCCACCATCGGAATACTGGATGATCTGCGCACACTATAAGAATTGACTGCGACGGCGTTGAGGCCGGCGCGTGATCTTTGAAAATGGGATGTAGCGAGCGTTTGAGACGAACTTGTCCAGACGTGTCGTTTGAGGCTAAGGCGGGAATCCTAGAGATTCCTAATTTGAGTCGTTGCATATTCGCGTCGGTGGCTTGTAATCACCGGCAGAAGTTAACTCCGAGGCGACTTGGGGTTATATGGTCAAGCGAATAAGCGCACACGGTGGATGCCTTGGCGGTCAGAGGCGATGAAGGACGTGGCAGCCTGCGAAAAGTGTCGGGGAGCTGGCAACAAGCTTTGATCCGGCAATGTCCGAATGGGGAAACCCACTCCGCAAGGAGTATTGCATGGTGAATACATAGCCATGCAAGGCGAACCCGGGGAACTGAAATATCTAAGTACCCGGAGGAAAAGAAATCAACAGAGATTCCCTGAGTAGCGACGAGCGAACGGGGAACAGCCCAAAAGTCGATTTGGTTTTAGCAAAACAACCTGGAAAGGTTGGCCATAGAAGGTGACAGCCCTGTATGCGAAAGGGCCATATCGATGAATGTGAGTAGGGCGGGGCACGTGAAACCCTGTCTGAACATGGGGGGACCATCCTCCAAGGCTAAATACTCCTGACCGACCGATAGTGAACCAGTACCGTGAGGGAAAGGCGAAAAGAACCCCGGTGAGGGGAGTGAAATAGACCCTGAAACCGTGTGCGTACAAGCAGTAGGAGCTCCTTCGTGGAGTGACTGCGTACCTTTTGTATTATGGGTCAGCGACTTACTGTTCGTGGCAAGCTTAACCGTTTAGGGGAGGCGAAGGGAAACCGAGTCTGATAAGGGCGCATAGTCGCGGGCAGTAGACCCGAAACCGGGTGATCTAGTCATGCCCAGGGTGAAGGTTGAGTAACATCAACTGGAGGCCCGAACCCACTACTGTTGCAAAAGTAGGGGATGAGGTGTGATTAGGAGTGAAAAGCTAATCGAACCCGGAGATAGCTGGTTCTCCTCGAAAGCTATTTAGGTAGCGCCTCATGTGAATCCTCTCGGGGGTAGAGCACTGTTATGGCTAGGGGGTCATCGCGACTTACCAAACCATGGCAAACTCCGAATACCGAGAAGGACTGCGTGGGAGACACACGGCGGGTGCTAACGTCCGTCGTGGAAAGGGAAACAACCCAGATCCACAGCTAAGGTCCCCAATTCAGTGCTGAGTGGGAAACGATGTGGAAAGGCATAGACAGCCAGGAGGTTGGCTTAGAAGCAGCCACCCTTTAAAGAAAGCGTAATAGCTCACTGGTCGAGTCGGTCTGCGCGGAAGATTTAACGGGGCTAAGTACTGAACCGAAGCTTGGAGTGCACAGCAATGTGCGCGGTAGAGGAGCGTTCCGTAAGCCGCTGAAGGTGGATTGAGAAGTCTGCTGGAGGTATCGGAAGTGCGAATGCTGACATGAGTAACGATAATGCGGGTGAAAAACCCGCACGCCGAAAGTCTAAGGTTTCCTTGCGCAACGTTAATCGGCGCAGGGTGAGTCGGCCCCTAAGGCGAGGCAGAAATGCGTAGTCGATGGGAAGCTGGTTAATATTCCAGCACCTCGCGTAAGTGCGATGGGGGGACGGAGAAGGGTAGGTGTACCGGGCGTTGGTTGTCCCGGGGAAAGGCAGTAGGTTTGGGACTTAGGCAAATCCGGGTCCCTTTAAGACCGAGCACCGAGACGAGTCCATTAGGACGAAGTCACTGATCCCACGCTTCCAGGAAAATCCTCTAAGCTTCAGCTTACGCAGACCGTACCGTAAACCGACACAGGTAGACAGGATGAGAATTCTCAGGCGCTTGAGAGAACTCGGGTGAAGGAACTAGGCAACATAGCACCGTAACTTCGGGAGAAGGTGCGCCCTTGATGGTGGCTCATGCGAGCTATAGCTGTCGGGGGCCGCAGTGACCAGGCCGCTGCGACTGTTTATCAAAAACACAGGACTCTGCAAACACGTAAGTGGACGTATAGGGTCTGACGCCTGCCCGGTGCCGGAAGGTTAATTGATGGGGTCAGCCGCAAGGCGAAGCTCTTGATCGAAGCCCCGGTAAACGGCGGCCGTAACTATAACGGTCCTAAGGTAGCGAAATTCCTTGTCGGGTAAGTTCCGACCTGCACGAATGGCGTAACGATGGCGGCGCTGTCTCCACCCGAGACTCAGTGAAATTGAAATCGCTGTGAAGATGCAGCGTTCCCGTGGCAAGACGGAAAGACCCCGTGAACCTTTACTATAGCTTTACACTGAACGTTGAGTTCGTCTGTGTAGGATAGGTGGGAGGCTTTGAAACCATGGCGCTAGCTGTGGTGGAGCCAACCTTGAAATACCACCCTGTCGTGCTTGACGTTCTAACCTGGGCCCGTAATCCGGGTCGGGGACCGTGTATGGTGGGTAGTTTGACTGGGGCGGTCTCCTCCTAAAGAGTAACGGAGGAGCACGAAGGTACGCTCAGCGCGGTCGGACATCGCGCACTGTGTGCAAAGGCATAAGCGTGCTTGACTGCGAGATCGACGGATCAAGCAGGTACGAAAGTAGGTCTTAGTGATCCGGTGGTTCTGTATGGAAGGGCCATCGCTCAACGGATAAAAGGTACTCCGGGGATAACAGGCTGATACCGCCCAAGAGTTCATATCGACGGCGGTGTTTGGCACCTCGATGTCGGCTCATCACATCCTGGGGCTGTAGTCGGTCCCAAGGGTATGGCTGTTCGCCATTTAAAGTGGTACGCGAGCTGGGTTCAGAACGTCGTGAGACAGTTCGGTCCCTATCTGCCATGGGCGTTGGAGATTTGAGAGGGGCTGCTCCTAGTACGAGAGGACCGGAGTGGACGAACCTCTGGTGTTCCGGTTGTCACGCCAGTGGCACTGCCGGGTAGCTACGTTCGGAAGCGATAACCGCTGAAAGCATCTAAGCGGGAAGCGTGCCTCAAGATGAGATCTCCCGGGAGCTTGACTCCCCTGAAGGAACCATCAAGACCAGGTGGTTGATAGGCTGGGTGTGTAAGTGCAGCAATGTATTTAGCTAACCAGTACTAATGATCCGTGTGGCTTGACCATATAACCTCAAGTAGCCTTGGACTCGACGACACGTCTGAGTTCGTTTCGGCTCGCTACATCCCCCCTCTGAGAGCGTGAGCGCGATCGATCCCATGGAATTATTCCGTCGGATCAACCCGCGACCCTCCACCCTCTCCCTGGTGACAATAGCTGCGTGGAACCACCCGATCCCATTCCGAACTCGGAAGTGAAACACGCACGCGCCGATGGTAGTGTGCATCTAGCATGCGAGAGTAGGTCATCGCCAGGGTTTTT